>PAOW01000017.1 GCA_002710015.1 Methanobacteriota archaeon
GCCGGAATCTTTCACCACGTTTCTCTACTTGTTTTGGGAACTGAAGATGCTGCGATATTTGCAAATCGTTCTATGCGATTAAGAGAAAAATCAGAGGACGTTGAAGGGATGATTTACGGCCATGCTCTTCTGGCTCACATTGCAAAGGCCGATAATGACTTTGAGAAAAGTCAGCTTCACTTGCAAAAAAGACTCGACATAATACCAGAATCTGCAAAGTTTGAGAAAATGGAGGCTTTGGCAGACCTTGCACACTCTTACTCGTCTTTAGGAGAATTAGAACAAGCCCAAGCAATGTTGGTTGAATCACTCACAATTGCTGAACAAATAGATGATTTGTCAGGAATCTTGGTCGCACGCTGGGGCCTAGCAGATCTTGCTGAGATATCGAACCAACCAGATGAAGCAATGGTCCAATTATCAGATATTATGACCAAATTCATGGAAGCAGGAGAGATAGTACCAGAACCCGTGAGGCAAAGGATTTCCAAACTTACGTCCGAATAACGTTGATACATTGGTTCATTTTCCGATAGTTGGAGGGGTAAGATGGAGTTTGATATTTTCTTCTCAATTTCTCAGACTCCTGACCACAATGGGTATACTCCAACAGAAAAGGAGATGTTCTCAAATTATTACAGCCAACTTGCTGCTGCTGATAGATTAGGGTTTGGAGTTGCATGGGTTGCTCAAGCCCATCTTTCAACTCAGACTCAGCAACTTAATTCCAAGCCCGTAGTTCCACATTGGAAAGGAGAAATTGGTCTTTGCACAGATTTTTGTCAACTTGCTCTTGAATCCTTTCGAAGAACTAAAAATATCGATATAGGTTCTGCCGTGATAAGTTTGCTAGCCAGTGGTGGGCCAATCGCACAGGCTGAGAGAATCGCAAATGCAGTCCAATTTTTATCCCATATTGATGATACCAGAAAACTGCATTTAGGGTTTAGTGCCGGAAGGTTTGAGTTTATGGCAAGACCGTATGGAGTATTCCCAAGAAACGAGTTGGAGGAGGTCTGTTGGTCAGCTTTGAAGAGGAAAATATTCATGGAGGCGAGTGAAATTTTCTTGCGTCTCTTGAGAGGAGATATATTGAGATCTGATGATGTGATGGAGACCATTTTGACACGAGAAGATTTCAAAACCGAAGACGATTGGAATCAATCTAAACAAATTTGTGATGGAGAATCTGCTGATAGAATTCGAATAGAAAGGAGATACAATTTCGAAGAAATATCCATAGTGCCAAAAGAGTGGCCAAGAGATAGGTTAGAACTAATCGCAGGAACACATGACGAAAAGGCTCAAGAATTTGTGAACAAGTTTTTACCAGTCAAGGTCTTTAATTTGTCAATAACCTCAGCAGATGTAATCAAATCAACACATGACAGAATGAGAAAAATATTCGCAGAAAAGGGCTTGGATTGGCAGAGAAGAGATATGCCTAGGACTACGTTTGTTTTCATTAACGCAGAAGAAGGTCTAACTCCCGAAGAACAGTCAATTGCTGCCAAAGAAGAAGCAAGGCAGGCATTGGGGGAATATTGGAAAGCATTGGAGGGAACACTTGACCCACAGAAGGTGGAGAAGGCTGCAGATAATGCTTTGATTGGAAACCCCAGTGAAATTGTGAACCAAATAAAACAGCGCTTCGATCCTGATGACAGGTTAATGTGCTGGTTCGATTTTTTCAATCATGATAATGACCGTGTCATTAGAAACATGGAAGCATGGTGGCGTGAGGTTGTGCCAATGTTGGGGTGATAAGATGAGTTTACGTCATGATAAAAATTCGGCTGTTGCTCCTGGAAGACCCGGTTCAGCGATTTATCCAGACTCACCGCTTGGGGAAGACGTCGAAGGGATACCAACCGGTAGAGACGTTGAATGGATGCCTCTAGTTGATTACAGGCGAAACGGCGTATCAGAAACCACAATTCATGGGGCAGTTGCTTGGTGTCATGGTGATGAGGTAATCCATTCATTTGGCGGGAATGTCTTGTGTTATGGCAGGTCTATGATGAAGCCATTCATGATAAAGGCCTTCACAAAGGAATTAGGTAGCCTTTCTTGGGAACAAAAAGCCATTTCAGTCGCTAGTCACAATGGAGACACTGAACACGTAGCTGCCGCGCAGTCACTGCTTGCAGAAGCGGAATGGCCTTTGATGCTTACACCTGTCGATGTTCCATTGATTCAATTTGGAAGGCAGGTTAGGAGGCCAAGGCGCTGGTACCATACATGCAGTGGTGAACATGCTGCGATTCTAGCAGGATGCAGGGCTAAGGGATGGAATAGAGCAGGGTATACATTACCAACTCACAAGGTCTTCGAAGCTTACATGGAGCAATTACGAAGATTCTTGGGGGAGGATTGGCAACCACTCAGGATAGCCAAAGACGGTTGTGGCCTTCCAACAGTTTCGAACACGGTTGCTGAATTAGCTAAAATTTATGCAGGTCTTGTCAGAGATAAAGAATCAGACTGGATTTGGGAAGCTATGTGTAGACATCCCGATTTAGTCGGTGGTTTCAACAGGTTAGATTCAACAATCCTAAAGATTGGTGATGGCAAAGTAATCGCTAAAGAAGGCGCTGACGGTTTACTTGGAATGGCGATTGAGCACCCTGATTATCCTGATGGCCTGGGTATTGTTGTGAAGATTGCACATGGTTGGAATTCGCAAGCAACATGGTATGTAGCAAGAGCAATTTTGGGGTGCCTTGGAATTGAATTAAGAAACCCATATCCACTCAACAGACAGAAGGCATTTATTGTTCCAGGAATAGTACCTGAATCAATGATTGATACTCTCAAAACAATACCAACATGGGATGAGTGGGATCCAGACCAAGACCGTTGGCATTATGAGGTGAATACATGATTCAGGTCAAGAACCTAGTCGGTGGACAGTTTTTTTCAACCGAAGAGGTTTTTGATGACATTTCCCCAATCAACAACACAGTCATAGCATCAGTTCCCAGAACAAAAAGTGTGCAATCTGCTGTTTCTGCGGCCGAAATCGCATTTGAAGAATGGAGCAAACTATCAATTGAAGAAAGGTGTGACTGGCTAGATAAAATCGCAGATGGTTTAGAAGCAAGGATTGAAGAAATTGCTAAGTTGGAGGCATTGGACACCGGAAAACCAATCGATGTTGCTCTAAATGTTGATTCTAAACGGTCTGTTAACAATTTTAGATTCTTTGCGGGTTTTGGTAGGGATTTGAAAAATGAAACATTTGAAATGGACGATGCAACAAATTATGTTGTAAGAAAACCAGTTGGAATTGTGGGGCTAATTTCACCATGGAATTTACCTCTCTATTTGTTGACGTGGAAAATTGCTCCAGCCCTGTTAATGGGCAATGTTGTAATTGCAAAGCCTAGTGAACTTACACCTCTCACAGCACATCTCTTGGGCAAGATTTGCGTGGAAATTGGATTACCAAATGGTGTGTTGAACATAGTAAATGGGTATGGTCCCGAAATCGGTCAAAAAATAGTCGAACACCCTAAAATAAAGGCTATTTCATTTACCGGGGGAACCGCAACTGGAAAGCAAGTGGCTGCAACCGCTGCTCCTCTATTCAAGAAATTGAGTCTCGAATTGGGTGGCAAAAACGCCTCAATCGTGTTAGATGATGCTGACCTAGAAATTGCTGTTCCAGGTGTTCTGAGAGCATCATTTTTGAATTCAGGTCAGATTTGTTTATGCGGGTCAAGAATTTTAGTCCATTCTTCACTTTACGAGTCTTTCTTATCCAGATATCTTGAGGAATTGGAACGTTTTGAGATTGGGCCTGTGATTAGCAACCAGCACAGAGAAAAAATTCTCTCTTACATTGAACTTGCAAAATCGGAGGGTGGTAGTATAATCTTTGGAGGTAACGTGATCGAAAAGGCAGGTGCTTGGATAGAGCCAACTGTTATCACAGATTTATCTCATAAATCAAGGACTGCAACTGAGGAAATTTTTGGTCCAGTTGTGACCATTCACAGCTTTGATTCAGATGAGGAGGCAATAGAGATGGCAAACAGCACAGAGTATGGCCTTGCAGGTAGTGTCTGGTCGAGAGAGAGGGGAAGAACTGTCGCAGAGAGAATTGAATCGGGAATGGTTTGGGTTAATACTTGGTTGCATAGAGATTTGAGAGTTCCATTTGGAGGTATCAAAGACAGCGGAGTTGGCCGCGAAGGTGGCATGTGGTCAATCGGTTTTTTCAGTGAAGCAGTCAATATTTGTGTCATGGAAGATTGAAAACGGTACGACCTCTCGGGTATGTGGGGCACACAAATGTCAGTTCACGCAAATGCAAAGAAAGTGACTACACATACTCTCCAGGAAATGAAAAGAGCTGGTGAAAAAATCACGATGCTTACAGCTTATGATTACAGCCTTGCCAAATTGGTTGACAGAGGTGGAGTAGACGTTATTCTTGTTGGTGATTCAGCATCAAATGTAATGGCTGGAAGAGATACAACAGTACCAATGAGTCTAGAACACATGATATATCACGCGCAATGTGTTGAGAGAGCAGTTGACAGAGCTTTGATTGTGGTAGACATGCCATTTGGTTCTTATCAAGGTAATTCTGCTATCGCATTAGAGAGTGCTATTCGAATCATGAAAGAGTCTGGAGGGCACGCAGTTAAACTTGAAGGTGGCTCAGAAATAGTCGAAAGTATAAGCAGAATTCTGTCTGCAGGAATACCCGTTATGGGTCACCTTGGACTAACTCCACAATCGATTTACAAGTTTGGGACTTACACAGTGAGAGCCAAACAAGAAGCGGAGGCTGCAAAACTGATAGCGGATGCTAAAATTCTAGAAGACGCTGGATGCTTTGCTATTGTATTCGAGAAAATACCTGCTGATTTGGCAAAGCAGGTTAGTGAAGCAATCTCTATCCCGACAATTGGAATTGGTGCGGGTTCAGATTGTGACGGTCAAGTTTTAGTCTTGCATGACATGCTTGGAATTACAACTGACTTTAGTCCAAGATTTTTGCGTAGATACCTTGATCTAGAAAATCAAATTACAGGCGCAGTTGAACAATATTGCCAAGATGTAAGAAGTGGAGATTTCCCAAATTCAGAGGAATCATATTAGTTTCTCAACAAGCACTGCATAAGGTAGTAGACAGGCAGAAATTCCAAAACCATGCCATACTCCATATCTGAAGGGTGGGTGTGACTTTTTGGGCCATGTTGCACACTGCCAAATCCACACAAAGAATGGAGCTGCCATATTGAAATAATTTGGACCAAGAGCCCAAAATATTGCCATAGACACACACACTACACCAACTCCAATGGCATGTTCCTTGATGTTTCCGGAGTTTGTTAGGACACACAGAAGAGGTGCTGTCAATAGCGATGCTAACAAAGCGATAGACATTGGTCCAGGTGGCATTCTTTCATCCACGATAATTACAGTAGATGCGATTAACACAAACGAGAACACAGAAGGCCACATAACGTGACGAAATTTCAAGTCCACAATATCCCCCATGTGATGGCCGAGGAGGAACCGATGAATAGAAGATGCGGAACGTTTTGGGAATTGCATGGCGAAAGGAGAAATCGTAGCGGGCTGTTTAGCTCCACACCCTCCTCATTTGGTGTATGCAGAAAATCCTCAGCAAAATGAACCGGTATCTGAAGGCGGATGGGAGCAGTTACGATGGGGCTATGAGAGGCTAAGAAAATCTCTCGAAGATGTAGATTATGATGTAATTGTCATACTATCGCCGCATTGGCAAACTTACATAGGAACTCACTTTGTTGGAGTTGAAAAATGTTCATCAAAAAGTGTAGATCCCGTCTTCCCTAATCTGTTTAGATTCAACTACGACTTAGACATAGATGTCGAGTTGGCGCAAGCGATTCATGACAAAGCGGAAGAAAATGGCATGGCTGTGAAGATGATGAAAAATCCAGACTTTAGAGTCGATTATGGAACATTGGTATCCTGTCATATGGTAAGACCTGAGTGGGATAAGCCGATTGTTTCCATATCATCAAACCGTAGTCTGTCATATTATTCGGTTGAAGTTATGCAAGAGATGATGCTAGAACTGGGCAGATCTACTGCCAAAGCGATTGAAGAAAGTGGGAAAAAGTGCCTCCTAATCGCTAGCAATTCTCTCTCACACCGCCACTTTGTTACGGAAACAAATCCTCCAGAAGACATGAGCAAAGAACACATTACAAGCCATGCAATGCATCTTTGGGACATGCGGATGATTGAATTGATGAGAGAAGGCAAGTCACAACAAATAATCGATGAGATGCCAGAATTCTGTGAACAAGCAATCGCTGAAACCGATGGCGGGGCATTCACTTGGCTTCTATCTGCTATGGGAGTTCCAAATGAACCAGCAATATTGCACGGCTATGGCACGATTATTGGAACTGGGAATGCTATCATGGAATGGCCGGTTCGAAACTGGAGTGCTTGAGGATGAATGGAGAAGTAGTAAAATCGTTGATAATCCCAGCACATCCTCATCCTGTATTATGTCCTGAGAAGAATGAAGGATGGCAGAGAGTCAGGGACGCATTTGATGATGCCAGGAGACAAATTGAGGAAAGCGATGCCGACCTAATCATAATTTATTCAACACTTTGGCCAAGTGTAATCGGTCATCAAATCCAGGCAGATCCAAATCCTGAATGGGTTATGGTCGATGCAGATTTTCACGATCTTGGGAGTATACATTACTCTTTGCGAATAGATTCAGAATTCGCGAAATCTTGGAATGAAGCGAACATTGCGAGAGGCTTGGAATCTAGAACAGTTGCATACGATGGATTCCCAATCGATGTCGGTTCAGTTGTAGCATTAAAATTATTAAATCCGTATAACAGAATACCTGCGGTGATTTGTTCAACCAATGTTTACTCAAACCGTGCAGAAACAACAATTCTTGCAAAATCTTGTATGGATGTCATCAAGGCTCAGGGCAGGAAGGCGGTTGCAGTTTCAGTGATGTCTTTATCAAATCGGATGTTCACAGAAGAAATAAAACCAGAAGAAGATAGAATTCATTCATTGAAAGATGATGAGTGGAATCGCAAAATATTGGAATTTTTGTCTGAAGGGAGACTTGAAGATGTTAGTCAGTTAAGTCGAACTATTCATGACCAAATAAGAGTAAAAAAAGTCGTAGCGTTCAAGCCTATGTGGTGGCTATCAGCTATGAATGCAAATCGAAACGATCTAACTGGTTCTGTTTTAG
The DNA here is from genome assembly GCA_002710015.1 of Methanobacteriota archaeon. Lineage (GTDB taxonomy): Archaea > Thermoplasmatota > Poseidoniia > Poseidoniales > Poseidoniaceae > MGIIa-K1. The sequence goes on from PAOW01000017.1 coordinate 7,244, forward strand.
CATATGAGCCAATTCATGGCGCAGGTGCAGCAGTAGTTGTCTTAGATCCAGAATCCAATGGAACAGGAGATAAGGAATATGACGAGGATGATGTTGAGTATTATGGGGGAGATAGAGATGTCCTCGACTCTAGTTCCAAGGTCATCAATAATGAGTCAAATAATGCCGGTCCTGATTTATTCGACCCTGTTGAAGGAGAAAATGCGGTTAATTCTGAAAAAGCCCCAAAACCAGTAGGTGCGTATCCCCATGCTAGGAGAGAAGGAGACCTAATCTATCTATCAGGAGTAGGCCCCAGACAACCAGGGGACAATTCAATTCCAGGTGGGCCAATTAAAGATTCAGATGGCAACATGCTTGACTATGACATAAAAGCTCAAACTAGAGCAGTGGTCGACAATATTGCAAGAATTTTAGAAGAGGCTGGATCATCTCTTGATAAAGTGATAGACGTCACTTCGTTCTTAGTTGATATGGATAGAGATTTCCAAGGATATAACGAGGTATGGGCAGACACACTTGGACAAGTGGGACCGACAAGAACAACCCTTGCAATTAGAGCATTACCCACTCCAATAGCCGTCGAGATGAAAGTTATCGCAAGAGCATAGTTTCCACTTTTCGGGGATAAGCATCCTAGAACTGTAGTAACCAATAAGTTCTTTATTCGATTGGGTAGTGATAACGGAATTAAACACGCATTAAAACGGAAACTGTCTAAAATTTGGAATAAAAGGGGAGAATAAATGGACATTAAATCTACATCTGATAAATTGCTGAAAGGCGATATTTCCGGAGTAGTGTCTGACATAAAGTCCTCGATTGAGAGGTCATTATCGTTGATCGGTGTTATCATCGTGACAGTAGCTGCAAGTATTGGATCTGGTCTGTTTGTCTTACCTTCGTTTGCTACTGCCGTAATGGGGTCTGGTATCTGGTTGGCATTCTTAATTGCAGGTATTGTGTTCCTACCGGGAACTTACTCAAAATCAGAATTAGCATCAGCGATGCCTGACAATGGCGGTGCCTATGTCTATCTTGAGCGTTCCTTTGGTCCACTGGTTGGAACAATATCTGGACTTGGACTCTGGGCCTCTTTCTTACTAAAATCAGCATTTGCTCTTATTGGGTTTAAGGCATACATGTATGCTGTAACCAATTATTTTGACATTACTACAAACGGAACTTTCGTAGTCATGTCTGCGTTGGTTTTAATCACCATTTTGAATATACTTGGTATCAAGAAAGTAAAGGCATTTCAAACCCCGATTTTGGCTTTCACCACTGGACTGATATTGATCATATGCATATTCCAATTATTTGATGCGAGTTTTGACTTTTCCCGCCCGATTGAAGGAGCGATAGATCAAACTAAGTCAGACCCATTTTCAGTTGTTGAAGCGTCTGCACTAGTGTTTGTGGCATATGCAGGAATTTACAAGGCGGGAGCACTGGGCGGTGAGGTTAAGGACCCAGAAAAGAATTTACCACAGGGTATGCTGATTTCTCTATTGTTGATTACTCTGCTTTATGTTGTGGTTACATTCATAATGATGGGTTCAATTGAAACCGGAGTCTTGTTAGAAAACGGGGAGCCTAAAGAAGACCCAATATTTGCGTTTGTGGATGCAGTAGCATCCTCTAAAGTCAGCATTGCTTTGGCGTGTCTAGCAGTGCTGACCATGATTTCTGGTGCTCTATCTGGCTTATTAGCAGCCTCAAGATTCCTATTTGCAATGGCAAAGAGTAGTCTTCTACCGGGGACGCTAGGTGATACTAACAAGAAGTTCAAAACTCCACATTGGGCCATCATATCCACTGCGGTCGCAATGGGAATTTGTATTCTAACACTACCAGTTAAGGACGTTGCAAAGCTTGCCTCAGGCTTCCAAATAATGGTAATTGTCGCCCTTAATGTCTGTGTAATTGTATTGCGCAAATCCAAGGATAAGGCTTCGTGGTATAATCCAAAATTCAAATCACCTCTTTACCCGTATGTCCAGATATTTGGAATAATCGCTGGTGGTTTGCTAATCATAATAATGGGAGAAAAGGCACTATATGGAGCGCTTGCTGCAATAATTTTGGGAGTTTCAACCTACGCAATCTATGGTAAGAAGAACTACGTTGCAATAGAATCCTCTGAATAAAACCCGTGGAGTGCTGTGACAAATATATCTGATTAGGACACTCTAGTCCAAGATCCATCTTCTCCAACTAACCATGATGTCAGTTCACCGTTAGAGTCAATATACCAACCAGTTTTACCTTGTTCCGTACCTGGTGCCGCTTGCATAACCCCGGTCCTACTTGCCTCAGCGGCTAATCTTGTTCGCAAGTCCTCAGTGGATTCTTTCTCAGTTTCCTGTTCAGATTCTTCTTTGACTTCTTGCTTGATTTCTTCCTCGGTAATATTTTCATCAATCGTAACTTCAGTATTTTCTAACCCCATTTCAAATTCGTCTTCATCATCTAAGTCCTCGTCATAGTCATCATCCCAATAATCCTCAGAATCATCAAATCGAATTCGTCTGATAAGGACTACCATTATTGCAATGAAAAGGAAAATTATTATCGAAACCAAAGTCAATGCAGTATTCGAGTCACCCAATCCTCCTCCAAACAATACAGCGTCCACGTCAAAGAATTTCTGAGCAATCAAGCCTTCCCATTTGACTGTGCAGGATTCAGATTGCCCGGATTGGTCTATTGAAACCTGATATGTATCCTCAGCAATGTGACTGGCACTACCAGCACTACAGCGTATGTCAACCTCACTCGGCTCAACATCTACTATGTTTCCAGCTTGGTCGATAGCGTATACTCTAAGAATCATATTTTCTCCTTCTCTTGGAGTATCTTCTGGGATTTCTGCGAGCAATCTGACAGGATTTCCATCGGTAACTATCACTACGGTGTCATAAACAGCAAAACCAGCTGACATTCTTAGATTCCATTCACCGGTTTTACCTCCTTCAACAATCCAATATCCATCTCCCTGAGATGAGGGTGATATTATTCCAAGTGGGTCTCCAAATTCAAATTCAACATCGTTTGCGAGAGCATCATTTCCGTGAACATCAAATGAAGTGACGGCAAATTCCACTTGCTCTCCGCTTTTTACAGACATTGGATTTTCTAAATTTATTGTCAAATGTCTGGCGGTCCCTGCAACAACCTCTACGTCAGTAATTGCGAACACACCTTGGGCAGTAGCTCTCACTTCATGCATTCCTAGTGAGGTTGGTGCCCAATTGTCACCTGCAAGCCGAATCTCCATAGTCAGGTCAACACCATCAATCACCCATGTTACCGGGACGCTGCCAAGTAAGTTCCCATATTCATCTTCAAATTTAGGCTGCAAATTCAGAACTCCATCAGAGGGTATCTGAGTCCCACTTTCTGGTAATATTATCCTTGCAAGTTCTCCTGGATTTATTGTCAAAGTTTTGTTAATAGAATGTGTAATCTGAGTTTCGTTATCGAACCATACAGCTGAAAGAGAATAATTGCCAATTTCTCCGGGTCGCAACAAAATCCAGTCTTCCTTCTCTTCAAAAATAAGATTGTCATCGATAGTCCATGCACCGTCAACAGATCTATCATTGCCTGCCGCATCATATGCAGAAATAGATGCAACTATTGAATCACCAGACCTCAAGATGTTCTCGGAAAGAAGTATGTCTATACCTGTTATAATTCCATAGGAAACATCCACTTCCAAAGTAGCAGAGAATCCCTCATCACTCACACCTAGGGTCCACAAACCAACTCGACTAGGTATCCATATCACATCGCTTCCTTGAACAGATAGCGAGCCAGTTGGCACGCTCCAATTGGCCAACGGCAGGTTTACTGGGCCCGAATTCCCTAGAATATCTGTGCGTATTGCGGATATTATTACAGGAGATCCTGTTCTTGCCTCAGTTGTGTTTATCCCTATACTGAGACCGGTAGCTTGTGCTGGTAAAACCCGGATAATTCCTGAGCCATTTGCTCCAGATGAACTTGATACAGAAACATTCCAAATTCCCGGAGTCCCTCCAAAATAAACTCCACTCTGTGATATTGAACCATTTTCAACCGACCAAGTTAATTCCCCTGCTCTCTCAATTTCAACGAGATTGCCATAAGCGTCGACTGCTGTTGGCATAATGTGCAAAACATTTCCACTCTGGACAGTTAATCCGTAGGGAACAACGATTTCGGTAGGGCTTCCCGCAGATACGTTGAATGTTATCCTTGTCTCAAGCTCTAGATAGATTACACGCATAACTGCAACACCAATTCTATCTGGTTCCCATGTTCCATTATCATAATCAATCTGTCCGTTCTGACATCTCCATACAAGGTCACCCTCAACGTGATTATTTGCTCTATCAACCAGTGTCCCATTGAGATTCACTACATCATCTACACTAATCTCTGTTGAATCAATAAATGTATCAATACCCACAGGCATCCCCGGGTCTACATTTATGGTTGTAGTTGAATTGATATTTCCTGAACTTGCTGTAATTGTGGTTATCCCCGCCTTTCCAGGAACAAACAAACCTGTTGAATCAATACTACCATCGCTTGCTGACCAATTAATTTGTTCATTTATCGGATTTCCACTTGAATCCTTTACTACAGCATCGAATCTGACAGCTTGGTCAGCATCAACAGAAACTGGGTGTGAATCAATGACTATGCTTGCGGGAGTTGATGCAACTACGCTACCTGCAATTTGGACCAGTATAATCGAAATCATAAATATGGAAATTCGATTTTTCAAACAAGCCCTCCCCTACCAGTTATATTCATTTACACACTTATTTGTTACTGCTCATTCCCAAGCTTCCCAGTCTGCCCTATCTTGGTCCCAATAATACCACGTGCCGTCGTCGGCTTCAGCCCATGCTGTGCCATCTTCATCATCAATTCGATATTCGACCGCCCAGTCTGGTTGACTTGGAGTGTATGATTGGGGTGGTGGTTCACTTGGACCTGGACCTACCGGACCCGGTCCACTTGGACCAGCCGCTTGAGGCTGGTCATCATCATCATCGTCATCATAATCATCATCATCGTCGTAATCAGATTCTCCTGATCTGAGTATCATGATAATTACAACTAGTAGAACTAGAACAACCAAAATTGCAAGTATTCCTCCTGCATAATACAAGACTCCTCCCGCTTCAAAGAATCCCATGAAGGTGCCTTCGACATTTATTTTTCCAGAGGCTTCCTTTCCGTCGACTCGTATTGTAACAGTCTGCTCCTCATCATCAAGTGTGGTTATTGTCCAATTTCCATTATCTCCTGCTTTAGCAGTCATACGCCCGGATAATTCTATCTGGGTATTTGGAGGAACTGGAATTTGGTTTTCCCAAGCATCATATGTTTTCACTTCGATATCGAAAGATTCCAACTGAAGTACTGATTCTTGTAGGATTGTTAACTCGATTCTATCCACTGTTTGGTGCGCTGATACGGTTACAGTCCATTGGTTCTGGACACCGCTCGGTGCTCGGTAGTTGAATGTGTGAACTCCCTTTGTGGTCGCACTCCATGTATACTGTCCTTCAGATCCTACAACAGGCTGCATTGTAGACGGAGGAACTGGTTTGTTATTTTCAGTCCAAATTACGCTCTCAGGGAATGTATTACCATCTTCATCCGTTCCTGTTATCTCTATGTTGTATACATCCCCTGCTTTAGCAGTATTTGCCAATACATCGATATCAATAGAAACCGAAACTCCATGGTTTACCGTGATATCAACAGTTTCACTAATGTTGTATCCACTTTCAGAAATAGCCCACGCAGTAATACTGTAATTCCCAACTTTAGTTGCTTCCCATACTCCAAGATTATCATTGATAAGTGTAGTTATGTTTGTGGATAGACCAGTATCTAAATCGTCTAAAGTGTAGGATATGATTGAAGAATCGATAATGTTCCCATCGCTATCATTTAGTAGAGGGATGAACGTTAAATCTTCGTCAGCATCTATGTTCTGAACCAAATTGCTAGGCTGAATAAGTGATACGCTAACCAATTCACCGTGGTCGACCGAGATTGACAGGGTTACCTGAATTGGACTGCTTAGATTTTCATCAGAATAGCTTGCCCTTAATGTGTATAGGGAATCCGAAGCAAATACTGGAACAAACATCGTAGAAGAGCCATATGTCATTTCTTGTAGAACACTTTGGTCATTGTAAATTACGTGCTCAACTGTCCATGCAACATTTTCTGTCCAACGGTTTCCGTCAGAGTCAATCGCTTTTACCTTAATTTCAATTTCGTCATCAGCTGTTATTTCTTGTAATGAACCGGTGGAATCCACAGAGTCAATTACTAGGACTAGGCCAGTTATCGCACCTTCAGTGACCTGAATTGTGACACTATTTTCAGTGCCAGCATAACTTGCTGTGAGTGTCTTAGTTCCTCGCCTTTGTGCATGCCATTCTGCTGGCAGCCCCTCGGTTATCATACCGTCACTGATAGTCCAATTTTCCATCGGAATTAACACAGGTAAACGGTTACCCATTATGTCAACTCTTGTTGTATTAAGCCAAACGATATCATCTGCGGTGACTGCCGTGCTTGATGCTGCAATTTCTAGGTTTGCAATTTCACCATGAGTAACTTGGACTGGTATGGTATGAGTAATTCCACCAGTAGATTGCATGGTAATGTTGTAGTTACCAACAGTTATTGCGAAGTATGTACCGTTTGCTTCTGTAAATACACCGCCGCCAGCAGTCCATGTAATTCCTCCACCCACTGCCAAATCTAGTTCATTGCCAAATTGATCGAGTAGTGTCCAATTCAGCTGGCAGGTTTTACCAGCGTGAATTATCTCCTCACATCCTGTGGTTCTGTAACTAACTGGTGCGCCACCGACAACCTCAACATTGACTGTTATTATCTGCCCCATCCATTCAACAGAAACAGATTGTGAGCCCGCACTGTATGGATAGAATGTAGCCCCGACCATACTTCCGTTGCTCGGTGTGTAAGCAATAGTCAAACCCGGTACTGTATTTCCATGTTGGTCAACTACGCTTGCTTGTATTGTAAATGATTGATCAGCAGATATTGTTTCTTCAACATCATCTACAACTAGAGTGGTTGGTAGCCCAGGAGTTACGGATATACTCTGTGTATCACATATGACTCCGAAACAAGCGGTTATGTTGTGGACTCCTACCAGTTGTGGCGTAAATAGTCCATTAACATCTATCGCACCATTTGTTGAACTCCATGTGACATTTTCTGCAATATTCCCTCCAACAGCATTAGTTAATATGTGTGAGAATTGAACCGGTGTGTCTGCATCTGTTGTTGATGAAACGGGAGTGATGGATACAGTGTTTACATCTGTGTAGTTAATCTTGATCATTGGTCTCAACTCTAACGAGTCTTCACTGGAGTAGAACTCTACATGTGCAGCGTTTGCACCACTGGCTGGAGCGGCGATTAGAATCCAAGCATGGTCTCCGTTCATTGTCATTCCATTGTGACCTATGTCAATCCACACATCCGTATCTCCAGGTTGTATGGTTACACTGGATATTGGATTAGCATCATATTCGATACCTGCGGCCATACCGCCAGCACTCCAAGGCGTTCCTGACTGTGAATTATTCCAAGTCGATGCGGACTCAGACCATGAGTTGGTGATGAGTCGATGAACGTAAAATGTCATTGGTACTGGGGTCGGCACATCAATCTGAAGGTTTAGTGATGCAGAATGTATCTTAGCACTCATAGGAAGCGGAATTTGGCTGTTATCGAGTGCTATGATTGATCTACATTCTGAATTAGAGCCCTCACAATTAAATCCAACACTAAGATGATCGGCTCCGTGATTTGTGTTTGGTGAGTTACTACCAATGTAGGAATCCCTTATGTTGGTGTGTCCTAAATCTGCAACCTCATTACCGGTTTGGAATGTGTAAGTCCAAGTATGGTCATCATTGTATGTGTTGTTCACAGGTGCCCCAATAGCGAATGCCCTTCTGCTGGAGGAAGGCCCGGGTATGGATTCATTTATTGCTTGAACCCACCAACTGTATACTTCTCCAGCTACTAAGTCTTGTGAGAATGTGAAAGTTGTTCCATTTATTTCACTGTCTTCCCATGACTTGTATTTCACCTGTCCATCACTTGTCGCAATCGTAACTACATATCCTGTGGCATTTACGACACTGTTCCATGTTAGTTGCGGTTTGTCTAGTGATTCTAGTTCCCAAGTAGAAGTGTTGTAAAGTATTGCTCCGTCATTAGGATATGTTAGAACAGGCTGAGCAGGCGGAATTATTCCGTCGACATTGTCTACGTAGTCTAGAATTAGGCGAGGTCTGAGTGACTCTTGAGCCGAGTTGTCATAGAATGTGTGACCAGATGATGGATTTCCAACAGACTTTAGCATAACGGTAAGAGTATCATTTCCATTGGCAGCATTTGACTGCGCTAGTGATGTTATATCCCAAATTTGGACTCCAACTGTCGGAACTACAAACATTGTTGAGCGAGTAATTTCAGTATTCGAGCAATTGGGACTGGAATTCCACGTTACATTGTCCTCATCGAAATTGTCACAGGCATGAGCACTAACAGTTAGCGACGAAGTTCCTGAAACGTTATAGCGATACAAGGAGAGAAGCGCTGATGTAGGTGTCATAGTTGTAGGGAAAGGTAATTCACTGAGGTCAAAGGTAAGGATAATCTTTGATTCCCCAGATCCGCCAGAAGAGATTCCCAAATCCAATCTTCCATTGTTCCCTAGCTTCGTATTGGCTCTATTTGAATCAATAGTTGCATCAGGAATTCCTGGTAAACTACCAGTTTCATCAAACACGGAACCATCGTAGAGAGTTACCGATTGGTTACCACTTCCATCATCGCTTCCGACAATGCCGGGTACTCTGTATGAGTGGACCTCTGACCACTTTCCAAGGCGGTGATCTTGATCAGCTCTAACTCTCCAGTATACCCAATAATCTCCGTTGGATAGGTTTTCGATAGTGTAAGACAAATTAGTTAGATCCCATATTCCGTCATAGGTTGAGGAATTTGATAAATCGAATAGGAAGGTTTCATTTTCGTCAGTGAAATCGTCCGATGTTGAAATCTGCATTAGCCATTTACTTTGGTTTGTCTCAGCCGAAGACCAATTCAGTGTGTTTGAATCAGCACCCCTCGGTCTAGATGCGGTCTCATTCCAAATTGTGCTTCCATCAGCAGGTGCCATGTTAGTAGCAGCAGAAGGTAACCATTGAGTTCCAGTTCTCCAAGTTAATTCTAGCTCAGGTCTTTTTGTCTCGTCAGATATGTAATCACTACTAGCGAAATGCCACTCATCTGTGGTATCATCGATAACGATGAAAGCGAGATTTATCTTGTCAGTTCCATCAGCATGTGCGTGTTGGACAGCATATGTGATGTCAAATTCAACGGTGTTATCTTGGTACTCAAGGTATACAATTTCGAATGGCACCTCACATGACTCATCTGGCCATGCTGTTGACGAACCATTAGGACTATTGAAGGTCGCACTCGCATTCCAGTTTTGTGTAACCTCACAAACAGCTATCCTAACAGTCTCCTGATTAGTTTCTCCACCACTTAGTTTACTGAGTGTTAAAGTGGCGTGAATATACTCATGTGTAGATGGTATAGGAATTGATGACCAGTCCACTTGGAGTAGAGATATGCTTTCATAATTGAGAGATGAGGTTAGATTTGATCTGCCCATTATCAGTCTATCACCAGATTCGTATCCTGAATTTGTTGACCCTGAATCTAGATATGTGTCCATAAAGATTGATGGATAATCAAGCCCCTCTACGATTTGTCCTTCTTGTAAAGCAATGCTTGCATCGGTTGAATTTATTTGCTCTCCTGTTAACGTGGGTATATGGAAAACAGTGCCATTACTTCTAGCACCTAGTATATCATCTGTTATCGGCTGCACAAACCACTTGTATGAATCACCAGTGGTTAGATTGTCAGGGCTTGTCCATGATTGATTTGTTAAATCCCAACCCTCTGATGATTCTCTGCTGTCGTATACAGTCCAACCCTCTCTTTCATCTGAGTAATCATTCCATATTACGACCCTCCAATCATCAACATTCGAGTTATTTGGATGGCTCCATGTCAACATTGGGGTTGCACCAGGTAGCAAAGCATGCGACGATGTGTCCCAAATTATCTCATCAACGCTAGGGCTTGTATTGTTTCCAGAAACCTCCGGGGACGATGCATTTCCTGTTGTCCATGTCAGATTCACCCAAGGCCTCTCATTTTCATTACCACTAGTAGACGTGAAAATTGTTTGACCCTGTCCAATAGAACCGGCAATGGTTAGGAGTGCATGTGAGTTTCCATTCGCAAATGATTGTTGTATAATTTCAGTTATGTCAAATTCCATCCAATCAGCTGACGCACCAACTTTAATGTCGGCTATTTGTCCTCTATCTGCGCTTCCAATAGCACCAGGTGATGACCAATTATTTACTCCATCGTAGGTGGTTCCTGTTGCATTGGTATTCCAAGATACCAAGGAGGAGTGAATTGAAATTGCATTATCTGTATCAGAGCCGAATTGCGCATATAGATTCAAAACAGCCTTGGAGATATGTGCGTTTTGAGGATTTGGCAGCTCAGTCAGTGGTATTTTCATTAGACCTGTAGCATTTTGTCCGGTGCTACTTGTTCCAACTCTAAATGTGGATGATGATGATTGGTCATTTGTTGAAGCTAGTCCGGTGTCAGCCACCCAAGTGTCTATGAAATTTGGTATGTTCAAATCAGGCATAGCTTCCCTGTGATGCAATTCAACCGCTGCGGAATCACTGCTTAAACTCCATGTTGTTAGGTCTGGTAATAAGAAGTGGAATGTGTTTGACCAGTTTCCAATTTGGTTGGTGATACTTGTAGCTCTAACTCGCCAATACCATGTTTCCCCTAGATCTAAAGATGAGGCTACATCAAACGTCATATTTGTAACATCAAATCCAGAGTCTGTCCAACTTGTGGCCATGATTAGGTTTGCAGAATTGAATGAATTTGTAGTATCCATCTCAATAGACCATCCTCCAACGTTAGTTGTTGCAGTGGAGTATGACCATTCAAGCTGTGGTGTATCTAGTGGAGAGGGGTTAATTCCGCTCTCAACAGACCATGAACCATTTAGCGGTGAGGTCAAAACAGGTTCAGAAGGTATTGCATCTGAACCTGGTAGGTATACGAACGAGATTTCAGGTCTGTTTGCTGAATTAACATTGTTTGGATAGAACAATGCGCTTCTATCAACTCCGCTACCAACACCAACAATTCCTACAATTAGATCAACAGCTCTGTCTTCACGCATGGCGTTTTGAACTGCAAGTGTGACGTCAAATTCTACCCAGTCGCCAGCAGAATATGAGTTTCCTAAGGACTCAGAATCTTGTAGTCCTGCTCTTTCCCATCCCTTAGCACCTGATGTTCCCCATGAATTTACACCATCAAAACTTGACCAAGTTGCTTTTTCTTCCGTCCAATTATTTTGTCTGCTCTCCCATACTCCGACAGTAGGAGTGCCTGAAGGATAATCTGCTAATCGCATCTTCAAGGTTGCAGTTTTCACAGCATAGCCGTCTGGAATGAGGTGACTCTTCAAATCACATCCCATTAATATCGTGCTCTCAGACGGGAATGTGTTGTAAGCAACTTGCATATCTTCTTCGTCATTGTAGTTACTGTTAGGTGTTCCACTGTCTATGTATGTGTCCATACAACTTGGAGCATCACCTGCTGTTGTAGCATTCCCATGTGATAGTCGCAATCTATGATCATCATCCTGTAAGTATTCAGATTCTAAACTGGATACCAAGAAAGAGGAAGTTGACCACCATGAGTGATGGTGGCTTGAAGAATCAATCTGTGCAAGTCTCCAATGATACATTACACCTTCATCAAGAGAATCGGAAGAGGATATTGACCAATTACCATCAGTCTCGCTAAATTCGCTGGAAGTTGCAGTATTGAATGAGTGAATTATGTCTCTATATTCAGCATCGGTTGAAACTTCCATCAACATGTCACCAGCCCAGTTTATTGTTCCATCCCACGAGAGAGTAGGCATGGTATTTGCAGATAGGTTGTGGCCGGATAGATTCCAAACAGGATGGCCGTCAAGTGGACTGAGATGAGTTGGGATTGCTGGCGGCCCATTGCTACCCCAATCATATGTAATCTCAAGTTTAGGTTTATTACAGGAATTTGCTTCACTACTGCACAAATTGACAAATTGAGAGGTTGATACGTCTTGTCCCCAAGTCGAAGCAACCATCATCAAATCGAGAGATTCAGTTGATAGTGTGGTAGTTTGAGTTGCGGAATTACTCTGATCGTTCCAGTATTGTAAAGCAGCAGTAATATTTACATCGATTGTTGCAGAGCTTTGGTCTCCAGTAAAGTCACCTATCGACATAGATGGCAATCTTCCTCCGTCATCCCAATCATTGACTCCGTCGTACTTTCTCCACGTTACAGAAGATTCTTCCCAGTTTTCTGCATTCATTATGTGAAGGCTAACATCTGCTGAACCTGTGTATGCGCTTCTGGACATTACAAGATTAGCCGAAATTATTGATGAATTTGAGTGTAGACCTATATCGTCCATGTTTATGCGCATTAGTCCATATTGGTTTGAGTTTGAAGAAGAACCGACTGTGATGTTTTCAGAACTGCCCATGTTGGTATTTCTTGCAGCACTGCTCGAATCTACAAAAGTATCTTCTATGGTGTTCTCGGATAAGCTTAGGTCATCAAAATCAATAGAAATTTGTCCATAGCCATCTGAGATTGTTACGTCATGGTATGGTAAATGGAAATATCCAATTTCCCAATCTCCTATGGTATCTGTGGAGTCAACCGAACGGATTCTGTAATGTATTGTAGTTCCGTTGCTTAGAGAATCTTGCGTCGGTATCGTAATAGAACCACTGTTAGTGTTTATTGTGAACATGGAACTATTGTCGTCAGAGTTGTAATACCAAGTATCGTCATTTTCGTCCTTGAACTGTGGGCTTAGAGATAACTGAACTTGTGCATCCGTGCCTGTAAATGCATCCCATGTTATCTCAGGATTGGTTTCAGCAGTCAGCACAAACTGAGTAGTATCCATCAACGCCGCACCGTCTTCTACAAAGTTAGGGTTTAGTGTTCCGCCATTAGTATGAGAGCCATTTTGGTGCGTAACTGATAAGCTAGGTCTGCTGTTGGTGGACAGAGATTCTGACATGTGACATGAGTAAGGTGCTCCTGTTGCAGCAACCAATATGTTGAATGTACTTTTATTGTTGATAACAGCATCTTGAGCAATTGCTGTAACATTAATTTGGAATGTATTGTTATCGTATCCGTAGAATGGAGGCTCCCAATCACCTCTGTCGCTGGTATCATCAGCACCGTCCATACTCCAGAATACCCCATTATCAGGCCCAGTCCATGAGGCTGAGGACTCAATCCAAGCCCTCTTCAAAGTCGCTGCGTAAATGTTGATGCTGTCAATTTCTAAAGGATTGATACCACATGTCAGACTGAGGGTTGCGCTTGTCACCATATCTCCTGAGGGAACTGTATTATTGAATGAGATTAATATCCTTGATTCACCAGTAATCGTCTGGCCTAAATCCACGGTTTCGCTACTGCCGTAATTTGTGTTGGGCGAAGATGAATCTATTGCAGTGTCATTAAGTAGCGTCATCGCAGTGGTTGTTTTAAGGATGGAAATCTCATCTTCAAGTTCGAAGTCATTCCATTCAGGAACAGCTTGTGGTACAGCCAAATCTGCAAATAAAAACATAATTACCATCAGTAATGCACTAGAGATTTTGCGACTGTTACGGGTGTTAATTGACATGCGACTCAACCACTCATAGCAGGAGCCAGTATAGTTTCCTTTCGGCTGGCCACCCGTAGGGTGGCCGAAGCAAATGTGTTTAATTTCTTAGAAGGCGAAGGTTCAAGTTATTCCTATTACGACATCAGGATACATGAGCGAGTTATGGGTTGAGAGGCACCGCCCAAAGACTGTCAAAGATATTCGTGGACAGTCATCAGTTGTGCAGCGGTTAATCTCGTATGCCGGAGTGGCCGATTTCCCACACTTGCTTTTTGCAGGTCCGCCTGGCACTGGTAAAACAACGGCAGCAATGGCCTTGACTAGAGATATTTTTGGAGAAGAATTCAGGAATAATTTGTTGGAAATGAATGCAAGTGATGAGAGAAAATTAGAAAGTATCAGAACTAAAGTCAAGCAGTTTGCAAGGACAGCTCCTTATGGTGATGCAAAATTCAAGATAATTTTCTTAGATGAGGCAGATGCTTTGACCCATGATGCACAAGGAGCATTGAGGAGGATAATGGAACAGTATGCTCAAACGTGCAGGTTCATACTCTCTTGTAATTATTCAAGTAAAATCATTGAACCAATTCAGAGCAGATGTGCAGTATTTAGATTCCGTCCCCTTGCAGACGCTGAAGTGTTAAATCAGGTGAAATCAGTTGCAGAAATTGAGAACATAAAATTAGACGAAGAAGCTGCTGAGGCTCTTGTTCGTATTTCTCAAGGAGATATGAGAAAGGCAATTACAGCATTGCAAGTTGCTGCGGCACTAGAATCAAACGTTACTCGCTCATTAATTTATGAAACCAGTGCAACCGCACCTCCTGAAACTTTACATCAGTATCTTTTGTCATGTAGGCAAGATGGTTTTCATGCTGCGAGGAGGAGATTGAGAGAAATGCTAGATAAATACGGCCTTGCCGGAACAGATTTTGTCAATCAATTGCATAGAGAATTGTATGGGGCAGACTTCCTTTCTGAGATTCAAAAATTGGAATTAACAGAACTTATGGCTGAGATTGACTTCAGGCTTGTAGAGGGTGGGGGAGAATCAATTCAGTTAGATGCCCTTACAGCAAGGCTTTCAAGACTACTCAGTTGATTCAGG
This sequence comes from Methanobacteriota archaeon, assembly GCA_002710015.1. Taxonomy (GTDB): domain Archaea; phylum Thermoplasmatota; class Poseidoniia; order Poseidoniales; family Poseidoniaceae; genus MGIIa-K1. The sequence goes on from PAOW01000017.1 coordinate 22,246, forward strand.
AACTAATTCTTCAATGATTAACTTCATTTTTACAGTTCTAGAATTTTCCCAAGGGTTTCCGTCTTCCGTGACCTTAACTACGACTTCATATTCTCCAACTTCAAGATTATTTGGGATTTGAATAGCAACAGGGTGGTCGATATCTTTGTGTTCTCTAACCTTGTCGAGTGCTTTTGGATCTTCAATACTTGCAAATGAATTATCCACAGAATCTCCATTGAAAGTTATCGAATAATCGGAGTCTTTTGCATCATAATTGTCGCTAAATGCTAACACGATATAGTGGACACCTTCGTATCCATCTGTGAGAGTGACTGAGCCTTTACTTGATTTGGTGAAGTCGTAGGATGAGTTATCCTCTGAAATCATCCCCCAGCCATCGTCAACCTGTGGGGCGACTATGTCGGCAAATGGAGCGTTCGTGAGTAAAAAGGTGATAGCTAACCAAGTAAACACATGCAAAAATGATGCCTTGAACCAAGTTCCTTTAGTGTAATGTTCGACAAATTTTTCGGACAAGATAGCTCTATGAATAGAAGGTAGTAAGAATATACACATTAGTGGTATGAACCAGAGTAAATCTTTGTTATCCTCAGAGTTAGGCATAGCGATATATCTCATAATTAGAGAGACAGTAACTGCGAATAAAATTACCAGCCACATAGACACAGTATCTGCTTTTTCTTTCTTTACGTGCTTGACAGGATCGAATGATTCTATGCCCATGTCTGCACCAGAGCGATTTTTTTTCCGCTCTTTCTCACCTTTTCCGCGATTCCGCTTCTCACTAGCGGCTGCTGCCATGGCGGTGTTAAGGTCGACCATTGGTCCTCGGGAGAGGAACAAGTGCATGAAGGCTGTGGTTGTTTCAACCAAATAAAAGAATCATTCTGAGCTATTATGTCGGTCGAAATTTACTATTCATCCGCATCCTTCAAAGAGGTGAGCACGGTGGGCGGAATGCTTGCCGGGGTGGCGTAGTTGGTAGCGCGTCGGACTCATAGGGCAGTTCAAATGAACTAATTGTGACGTACCAAGGCCCCTTCACGTGTCTGAGACATCCGAAGGTCGCGGGTTCAAGCCCCGCTCCCGGCACCTTTTTTCTCTCTACTAGCAGCAATTAATGTTAGATTTTAAACAAAATAATATAACTAACAATTCCTACATCAGGCTAGGTAAGGTAATGAAAAAGTTATTCGATGAATTAACTAGACTAAGTTCCGATAATCCAAAGTCTGCATTGGCTATGATATTTGTATTCATACTTGCATTAGTACCAAATGCTATGTTCATAAATTTTGACAATAGTGAGGATGCGTTTTTCCCCGATAATGATACCGTACGACTGTTGAACGAAGTCGAAGATGTGTATCAGGCATCAATCGACATAATTCGGTTCATTGATGAAATTGAATCAGGTGATTTATACGAAGAATCGACCTGGAATCAAATGGCAATCCTTGAAGCAATAATGCTTGAAAATCCGGATTTAGATAGGCATCAATATCCTCTATTTGGTGTTCAATCACATAGCGGCATGGCTAGTTCCGTGATTCAGTGGCAGAGCACACAAGACCCAGTCTATGCTAATCAATGGATAGATAATTTATCGCAATACGTCAACATCAGCATAGCAGCAGATAATGAGACAATCTCTTCAGAGTTAGCGAATCTTACCGATTATGCTTCAAACATACCCAGGCCAATTACTGTAACAGGAGAGTTATTGAGAGATTGGAATTTTGGAAATCCAGAAAATTGGATTGACCGCTTTGATAGTGGAGAAAATATAAGTCTCAAACTTGCAGAATTAACCTCTGGACTAATAGATATTAAATTGAAATTTAATGACAATAACACAGGAAGTCAGGTCGATGCGGTAATCGGCCAACTAGCTATTTTGATTCAGTTACAATCCATTGATTACCGAGATATTGCAATACAAAGCCTTCCAGTTGATGATCGAAATGACCCTTGGGCTTCTAGCGGACCAGTAATCACCTCTTTCGTTGTAGTTACAGAGCCAGAAGACCACGGTGAGGAGGTAATAGATAAAGTCCAAGATAACATTACTCTATGGGCGGAGGATCTTCAAGAACAAGCAGTTGAAGAGACTGGTGATTCAGAGATTTCAGTATTTTCTTTTTCCCAGTTAGCGACTGGTCAGAATGCAAACCTTGGCAAAGAATTAGGAATACTAAACTCCTTGTGTCTACTTCTTCTTGGATTTATTCTGTGGACAAAGTTCCGTAGTAAAAGGGATACTGCAAACGTACTAGTTTTGACTGTATTAGCCATATTGTCAACATATGGAATGGCAGGTCTTCTTACAACATTAGGGATGAATTTAGTATTCAATGCAGCAATGAATTCCATACCAATATTGCTTTTAGCCATTGGTGTCGACTATGGTTTGCACGTTGTTGCACGGATTAGAGAGGAGTTACAAGACCAAGAATTGAAGAATCCAATGGGTCGAAAAACATTGAAAGATTTTTCAAATGAAGCAAGAAGAATTGCAATCCGACAAGGAACCATACTAACCTCAGCAGCGTTGATGGTTGCTATCTTCACTGACATTGTGGGTTTCCTATCATTCAGATTTTCATCGCAGCAATTCTTGGTATCATTTGGAACGGTAATAGCAATTGGTTTATTTTTCATATATCTATTGAGCATAACCGCACTTCCGGCTTTGCTAATGATCATTCCACCAAAGAAACTTCCTTTGGAGAAGTCTGGTAGAAATGAGATAGGCCCTCTCTCTACGAAGCTCGGGGCAATAACCAAAGCACCAGCGATGGTTCTTCTGGTGACCGTGTTGATTTCAGTGCCCATGTTTTATGGATTCCAACAACTTGAGGTCGGCTTTGATACAAGAGAAAATTTCGACGAAAGTGTTCCAGTAGTGCAAGACTTCTTTATTATCGCTGACGAATTTAGAAGCAGCCCTGCACCTTTGTATGTAGTTCTAGATGGCAATGTCATTTCATCAGAAGGTAGGGCATTATATGATGCAGTAATTCAAGATTTATCTTCTAATACAAAGGTAACAGAAACGCCAGTTGGTGTATGGAGTATTTTGGAAAAATCTAGGGCGTCGAATAATCAGTTAGATGTCCTCATGGCTCAATTATCTGATGATGAGACATCATACATTGGACTTAAGAGTTGGTTGATGACAGAAGAAGGAAGAAATTTGACATCAGGGAATCTAAATCAAGACTCTACTCAGACAATAATATCATTCCAAGCAGCGACGCTAGACTGGCAAGCAACAGCAGATTTTGAAAGCGAATTGAGTAATGATTTAACAAGTCACACAGAAGAAAATTACACGGATTACAATATCAGGCTATCCGGGAGGTCTCTGATTTTGGCTCAGATTACAGCCGACGTTGCAGAGTCGGCCGTAATCTCAACTGCAACCGTTGCAGGTGTAATCTTGATGATGTTGATTGGTATTAATACAGTAAGGCAAAGGAATGTTATCGATGGTGTTGCCAGAGGATTTGTTACCTGGGTTCCGTTGATGGTTGTCGTTGTTTGGGTGTATGGGATTATGGGTCTCACAGGATATCAACTCAATTCTCAAAGTGTTACGATTGGAGCCTTAACTCTCGGGTTAGGTGTTGATTATGCAGTTCACCTAACTACACGCTTAGAAGAGGAGGTAGAGCATAACCCATCGGCAAGTCCAGAAGATTGGACTACTAAGTCTGCTGCTACAACAGGAAGGGCAATGTTTGGGGCCGCACTTACGACAGCTGGAGGATTTTCCGTTCTGAATCTTTCATCACTCGTCCCGTTGCAACTATTTGGACAGGTGTTCGTTGTAGCGATTATACTGGCATTAATCTCTAGTTTGATGGTTCTACCAGCACTATACACACCATTCTTGAAGAAGGACGCAGCACGTATATTGGCTGAAAATATGGAAAGCGAATAGTTAGACGGATCTGTCTTCAAGTAGTTCAAGCGGAATAATTTCGAGCGCTTTGATATTTGTTGCTTCTAAATCAACAGGGCATGCTGCACCATTATTGCGTGCGTCCAGCCACGTCCTTGCACATACACACCACGAATCTCCAGGTTTGAGTCCGGGGAAGTTGAATCTAGGAGCGGGGGTTATGAGATCATTACCTTTAGATCTAGCAAATTCTAGGAATTCTGCAGTAACAATTGCACAAACAGTGTGAGAACCCCTGTCCATATCATCAGTGTTACAACTTCCGTCTCTATACCATCCAGTCATAGGTTGACAAGAGCATACTCCTAGGTCTTGGCCAAATACATTTTTTTGAGTAGTCATGCTTAGTGCTAGGAAAATCAATATTTCAAACTGTGTGTCAACCTGAACAATCTACCAACCGCTCAATATTCCAGCACCAATCAACATGATAATTAGGCCGATAGTCATGATAAAAGAAAGGATATAAGCAATTATTTCAATGATAATTCTAGTTGATTTTTCATCAGCTATGTTGTATGGATAGATTTTCGCTAATTCTTCTCTTCCGCCCTTAATACCAAACAATACACGTGTGAATCTTGTCCTCCTCACGATTTCAAAGCACACCATTACCCCTATCATGACTAATATCGTTCCAATTGCCATTCCTAAGTAATATCCTAAGCCTAACAACCCGAATACGGCAATCGGTAAGAATGTCAGATGCATGTGTACAATGTAGGTTGGATAAACTGCTTCGTTTAGATAAGCCAATTTTTTGCTAGGCTTATTGAGTAGTTTTGATGCCCAACTGAATACGAATAAACACCAGAACCAAGCATGGAATTCTTGTATGAAACCTGCTATTATTGTTTCTTTGGAAAATGCCTGAAAATCATCCTGTACCCATCCCCCAGCCATTATGTTAGGTGTGCTGCTTGTTTCATTTACTATATACCAAAGGAACGATAGAATTGGAATTGAAATAGACACGGGAATACGAATCTTATCTATGATTTTGAAATAATCATCTTTTGCACAGATTAGTAGGTATCCAAAGAAGAAAAACATCATGTATCTGGGGAATTCCCACCACATTCCAACTTCACCAAATGCCCATGGTTTGAACATTATTGCGTTTAATGAAAGTAATAAACTTGGTATAATCATAAGCCCAACTCCATATGGTATGTTGATTACTTTTCGTACAATTGAAACAACAAAGCCTTCAGGATTTTTTCTAACAATTGCAAATATTGGAGTGAGAATTATTGAGTAAATTAGCAGATTATAGATGAACCACAAGTGAGCATATGGCATAGTTTCTGAGCCGGGAAAAATTGTGAACAACAACTTGGTTGAATTTATTGGATCAAATAGTCCCATGAAAAGGATGTAGGTTCCAAACAGTAGAGGTATACCCAACCTTATCGCTCTTTCTTTGAGGTAAGTAATCCAAGTTCTACGTCTAAATGCGAAGGCAGTTCCCATGCCTGAGATTACAAATAATGCTGCCAAGCGCCATTGATGCATTATTCCTAGTATGATGAATAAAGGGAAGTTGAAAATCTCCATTTTACTGGTTTCACCCTTCAGTTGCCCTAGTGAAAAGACAGCGTAATGGAACCAGATTAGTAACGCAAAAAGAATCACTCTAAGCCAATCGATGTCATAGCGACGTTCCTTTTTTTTGATACTACCAGAAATAGAATCTTGTGCAACTTGCATTTGATTTGCAATTTGCAAATTCTGCTTTTCCAGTAAAACCATTTAATCAACCTGTAATGAATGTTCGACTTCTGGAATCTATTAGAACGAACTGAATGTGTAGTATAGGATAAGTATCACGGGAATCCATATGCATAGATGCAATATCAAAAAGTTTCTATTTTGCTTGGATTTTTCAGCCGCATCAGGAATATACATCTCAACGTATCTGCATTGTTTGCAAGCAATCATCATAAGGCCTTCAGTTCCTTGAAATTTTGCTCTTCTTTCAGAAGTAAGACTAATGCTTCCACACTTAGGACACTTACCTGATTTCAGGTAATCACCTGCCAGATATTATAAAATTCCACACTATCATTGACATACTTATTACTGACAAAAGTATGATGTTAAACCAAAACATCTTCGGAGATTCCATTCTTGTAAGCCACCCTCTACCTCTGGCATGGAATCCTTGTTTGATCCAGCAAAAACCCACATATACCATCAATAATATTGGGATTACTAGATTCAATATTTTCGTGGTCTCCATATCCTTCACCTACTCACAGACCACCCTGTGGTGGTTCATCGTATGTTGGCTGTGACATGTGTGTTGTTTGTGGCATGTCATACTTTTTTGGTTCCTCGAATTGAGGATTTGTCATTTGAGTAGCTTGCGGATTTGTCATCATATTATTACCCGGTGGCATATACATCATCGGCTGTTGGTTGTCATCCTTCAAGGTCAGTGCCAAAATGCCTCCAATAATCAAGAATAATACTCCACAACATATCAGGCCTGAGCCGCCAACAGTGCCTGCGATTGCTCCTAGTATATCTTCAACAACTTCCTCTCCAACTTTGTCATCGTAGGTTACCCAAACGTTTTGATTTGACTCAAACTCAAAAGTTCCGGATGTGCATCCATAACAAGCACGACCAATTTTCACAAGATTTTGATCCTTCCTTTCATGATTCTTATTTTTCCCTGCTGCTGCACAGTCTGATGACTCGTTACCGTCATAGTTGTATACCACCTCATAGTAGAAGTCACCATTTATTTCGGATGCATTTTCAGCCCAAGTCTCATCAACACTCGGCTTAGCAGTTACTGTGACCTCAGTGTTGTCACACACGTCCCAAATGCCATTCATGTCCGTGTCTTCATATACACCTTTAACCCAAAAAGTTAGACCGAGTTCTCCGATTCCGTCACTATCGTCAATCTCTATTGTTCCGGAATTTTCTCCACTGATTTCATATTTTTTCAATTCATCTTCGATGTCTTCAGCTGCTCCCACACCAAGCACAAAAGCTCCTACACCTAGGAGCAAGAATACTACTCCGAAAATTAAAACAACTTTAGTTGCAGTTCTCATTTTTTCACCTCAATTACTCAGACTTCCAGTGTTCACAACTGGAGTAGTGTCGGTCTCAGAGCAGAGCACGACCAATAGATTACTAACCATGGTAGCCTTTTTGTCCTCGTCCAACTCGATTATACCTTTAGTACTTAGTTGCTCAAGTGCTAATTCAACCATACCTACTGCGCCATCTACGATCTCACGTCGGGCTGCTACCACCGCGCTTGCCTGTTGTCGTCTTAGCATTGCTTGTGCAATTTCAGTCGAGTAAGCAAGGTAACTGATTCTAGCTTCCAAAACCTGTATACCTGCTCTTGCAAGTCTTGCTTCGACCGATTGCTGGAGTTGTTTGGCAATCTCATCTTGGTGACTGGATAGCGTTATTCCACCAATGTCCTTTTCTTCAATTGCATCATATGGATATTTTGTTGCCATTTCTCTTAATGCAGCTTCGCTTTGAATTTGGACGTAATGTCCATAATTTTCAACTTCAAACATAGCTTCAGCAGCATCATAAACTCGCCAAACAACCACTGCCGCTATGTCAATTGGGTTTGCATTTACGTCGTTTACCTTCAGTTTGCTAGATTCGAAGTTGTTTATTTTGAATGAAATCTTTGACTTGCTGTAAAGTGGGTTTAAGAAAAATCTGAAACCTTCCGTCTTCAATGTGGCTTTGTATTTTCCAAAGAATTGCAAAACTACGGCTTCGTTTGGATTTACAATCACGTATGAATTCCAAATAACGAGCCATAATGGCCCGGTTATGACAATAAGTAAAGCTGCAGGCCCTAAGGCTAGTAAAATAAGATTAGTAAATCCTAATCCAATATGCAATAGTAACCCAAGGAATCCGTTTATGGAGGTTGCTTGTCTATCTTTGAAGAGTGGTTGGTTTGCGTGAACCGTACCGGTGTTATCCACAATTATTGGAGATGGCTGCATTGTAGTTCGGAGCAATCTCGTTAATATATACTCTGAGTATTGTAAAACTCATTTGTTATCGATATAGAGAGAAAGCTGCTGTCTTCGAGAAACAATCAATAGATTAGATCTAATCTTTGATTTCTTCTTTTAGTCCGGGGTCGAGATTTTTTGGTTCCTGTTTCCATTTGGCTTCTCCATCATCTGAGCCTGATGATTTAGAGGGGCTTGATTTGAGCATCATAGTTAGGCCTAGTAGGACAAATAATCCAGACGCAACCCAAAGGGACAAACCAACATAGTCAGCCCAGTGATCGAAATTTGTGAACCACGCAAGCATATCCTGGTTTGTAACAATTTGAGATTCCATAGTTTCAGCGGTTTCATCATCTAGAACTCCTGAGGTTTGTATCATGAAAACCTCCTGTAAATCTGTTTGCAGAGGAGGTTCCTGTTGTTCTGTTGTTGGTCTGCTATCAAGCCAAAATATGGATTCGGATTGTCCACCTATTACAGCTCCACTAATTTTCTCAGCCTTCATCTCTACTTCGCTTCCAAAGTATACGGGTAATACTCCCGGAACAGCATCTAGTAATTCTCCGCTATTCACGAGCTTTGCTTGGATTGATCTACTTAGAGGGTCCATAGATGCAGTGCAGTAATCAACTGGTATTCCCTTTAATTTTGTTTCAGAAATGCAATTAATTTCCGCTACACCGTAGCCTGATAGGTCCACTAGGTCGCCCTCGCCAGTCAGGAAACCACCGGTTGTCTCACTTTGCTTTTCAGCGGGAATTAATCCATACGTGTTATCTTCTTTTGTATCGTTTCTCCAACTGACATAATCAGTGTCTCCAACTTGAATGGTTTCAGCCTTGTCGCATGTATCAGTTTCTCCTGTGCAAATAGTGATTTTTATTGGATCCCCTGTAGATTTCCCTCCTTCCACATATGCTGCTGACCCGTAAAATGTTTCATTCGCTTCTAAGCTTGTCCAACCCTCTGTCATATTTTCGTGATCACCAGTAGCAAGGTATGCGTTTACGGGGTCATGCCAGCCAAGCAACCAGTTGTTCATAGGCTGAGTGAGGTATTCGGAAGTTCCAAATGAATCAATTAGGAATTCTGGGATGAAATTTTTGAATATTATTTCCATCATCAATAACCTTGCAGCCCCAGCAGCCTCAATATCGATATCGTAAATGTCGGCAATAGTTTGGTTGTTCCATTCTTTCGCCTCAGCAGTATTACTGTTGGTGTAGTTTATTGGCAGACTGAGTCCACTTAGTTCACCATACAAGAACATAGTTGCGCCTTTGCTGGTAGTCAATCCCCATTCTCCAAACAACATTTTTGCACTTTGATTTTGTGTTAGATTTATTGGGTCAGCTCCAGGGAATCCATACTTGTTAGTTCCCCAATTACCACCTAAATTTAATGAGTATTCCATGTAACTTTCATCAATTGGATTTATTGACCCAAAGGTTTGATTGACAAATTCAGAGGCGGTGATATATCCTTCTCCTCCAACTAAAATAAGGGGTAAGGATTCTGCGTCATTAGCCCACTTTGAACAAAATTGACGTAATTTCGCAAACTGATATGATGTAATATTGAAGGTTTCTATTGCGGTATCTTGGTCCATGTCGAGGAATTCAGATAATCCGAAAGATGTTCCAGATTCACTTACGGCTAGGATACCCATCGGCTCATCACTGCCGTTACCCATCATCAATACTGATTGGGCTACTTCATCGTCGATTTCCAAACCAAATAGCCTTTCGAATCTCTCTGATAACGTGACATTATCTTCTGAAATATTAGTTTTATAATCATCATTTCCTGCACCATAGTCAAGCATCAATTTTCCTAAACCACCATACAATGTCCAATCCCGTGACAGCGTAATGTTATGGTCTGTTGGGTGAGCAAACTTCCACAGTTCGGCTCTTTCTAGTGTGACTGAATCATCTGGATTGTCAATCATCTCTTGAAGAGTACTCGGTTCTCCCATAGCAGCATAAACCAAAGGCCCCATGTAGTTGATGAAAGATAGACTTTCGTTACTAGGTCCAACCGCATTGTAGAAAGCATATTCTAGATCAATAGTCGATACAAAGCTCGAAGATTCGTTGTCCTCGATACCATTTGAATTCAAGTCTCCAACAAGTTCGCCAGCACTGTTGTAATACCAGTATTCGTCTTCCTCTAGAACTCCATCACCGTCATCATTCCAAACACCATCAACCCACTTAGGTTCAACGAACCCTTCTCCTAAGAATGTTTTAGAAGCATCATCTAAGAACGCATCGCCATATGCTTCATCAAACGCCTCAAACATTCCGTCCAAAAAGTATGATTCAGCGCTGTTGTGTAGATTTGTATCTATAATGTTGGAACTACCTGCCCCCTCAACAGCGCTCAACTGTGTCATATGCTCATTATCAATTTCATCTGCAACCCCCATGGCTGCCGAAACCTGTTGTAGATAGATATCGATTATACCAGATGAAAAACCTGTTTTTGTTATATCCATAATTGCATTTACGCCCGTTCCAGTAGCTCCAACAACTTGAGCATTGAATGCAATGTTCAATTGTGTAATGTCTATATCACAGGGTACTGCTGTGTCTGGTGAGCAGGAATATGAGGTTGATTGTGTATATGTTAGCAATCCATTTTTGATATCATAATTGTCTACTTCCTTTTTCAAAGTGACATCATATGTAATCGGCCCTATTCTTTCATACTCGGGTGTGCTCTTATTGGATGTCACATCATCTAAATTTATGATATGCCAAGCGTAAAAATCTCTTTCACTAGTAGATTCTTTCCACTCATCATTTACTTCAGTACAGAGAATATTTTCACAAATATCATCTTTCACTTTTGTTTTTACAGCATCCTTTACAGCATCGGGAACTTCTCCTGTTGCATATGCGCCTAATCCAAAGTTTAACCCAACTAAAACTAAACCAGTGACTACTAAGATAGCATTGAGAGGTCTCACACCCATGATTGGGCCTGTTGTGTTTAAGAATTGAATCTTGTGATTAAAAATTCAATTTCTTATTCAGTTCCAGATATTGTACCGTCAGATTCCAACCTGTAAAGACGGACTGTGCTTGTTGCACCCCTCATAGCCAGTGGTGAACCAGATATTGCGACGATTCTCTCACCCGATTTTACTACACCATCTTTGGCGAGTTTTTGTATTGCTTCTTGCATAGTTTGTGAACCTCTCTCATATTCCTTAATAATGACAGACTGGACACCGGGTAGCAAATTCATACGCCTCGCAGCTCGAATTCTGTCAGTGACTGCTGTGACTAGAACATCAGGGCGATATCCAGAAACCAGTCTGGGAGCATTTCCATGTCTTGTTGCTACCACAATGTGTTTTGCTCCAGACATTTTTGCCAATTCAACACCTGCGTGGGCAACAGCACGTGTTGCGCGGAATCGAGATGGTCCTCCAGGTATTAGTCCCGTTGAAGTTAACCCATCCTCAGTTGCTTCAGCGATTTTTACCATAGTTTCAACAGATGCTATTGGATAGTTCCCAGACGCAGTTTCTCCAGATAGCATTACAGCAGTACCTCCATGTCTAATCGCAGTAGATACGTCACTTACCTCTGCTCTAGTTGGTCTGGGAGCTAGAGTCATAGACTCGAGCATCTGTGTGGCAACGATCGCAACCATTCCTCGAGTTAATGCGGCATCGATGATTTGTTGTTGCGCAAGTGGGACTTGTTCCATCGGTATTTCAACACCTAAATCTCCTCTAGCGACCATAACGCCATCTGCAGCATCCAATATTGAATCTAGATTTTCTAATGCAGCAGGATGTTCAATTTTTGCGATGATAGGTGTATGCAATCCTGCTGACCTTATTGCATCCCTAGCAGGTTTGAGATCCTCAGCTGTTCTAACATAGGATACAGCAACCCAGTCAGCACCAGCCTTTATCGCGTGATCTAAGGCAAGCAAATCCCTCTCTCCAACGGCAGGTAAATCCACCATTGTTCCTGGGACGTTTATTCCCTTTCTACTGGTTAATGTCCCTCCATCCTCAACAAGACAGTCGACAAATGAGGCTTTTTTACCACCCGTTGAAATTACTGAGAGGCGTATGATTCCATCTGCTAACAGAATTTGGTCACCCTTGGTTAATTCTTGGGATAATCCATCATATTCAACTGGAAATTCTTCACCCTCGTGAGTCTTTAAGCCACACAATAATCTGATATTATCTCCTGATCTCAAAACTCTTGAACCTTCAAATTTGCCTAACCGTAGTTTTGGACCAGGCAAATCCGCTAGAATACAGGTTGTCCTATTTGCATTTTCTAAAGAACGTATTCTGTCATACAGTATGTCTTTTTCTTCTGGTTCTCCATGAGAATAATTCAATCTGAATACGTTAACACCCGAGGAAAACATAGTTGCGAGAATTTCTTGATCCCATGATGAAGGGCCGATTGTAGCAACCACTCTTGTCCTTCTCATGCTACGCCCGTTTCGTAATCTTTCAAAAAGAAGACGATATGTGGGTTTTATTATTCACGAATTCCTGTGCCATATGCTAAGAATTCAAGCGTGCCGGATTTATTCATATTTTTGCCTTTGACTTTGTTCATAACCATTGAAGTTTCAACTCTTACATTGATTACTTCATCCCATCCCTCGCCAATTGCTTGTTCTCTGAGTCTCTGCATTACCTCACTACGGCCATAAGCAAGGACTTTGTCATAAGACTCGATCTTTCCTCCAAATATGGATCTGATTGTGCCAAGAAATAACTGCCACCATGACGGTGCAACAGTGATATTTGACATAACTAAACCGGCTTTTGATATCTTTCTATCAGGAACGGGTGTTGACAATGTGTGTAGGTTGTCCTTTCCTAGAGACTGCATCACATACTTTTCTCTTGAAAGAAGTTTTTTGTGGTTGCTTGCATGATGAAATCTTGCAAAAATCATAGAATAAATGAACGCTGTCAGTGGGAAAACAGTGAATACTACTAAGAGTATTAATATTAACACATAACCGATTAATTCTGCATCAAGTGCCAAATAATCACCCTTCTGTAACAATTACTCCAGTTCCATAAGCGAATAATTCAGCGGCTCCACCAGCAACGCTGCTTGTTGCAAATCTAACATTTACAACGGCGTTTGCGCCTCGTTGTGCAGCATCCATCATCATTCTTCCAAGAGCTTCATTTCTAGCTTCCATCAATAACTCAGTATATGCTTTTAATTCTCCTCCGACTATATTTTTCAAACCAGCTAGAATGTCCTTACCTATGTGTTTTGCACGGACTGTTGAACCGGTTACTACACCTAGAGATTGGGTTATGGTAAATCCGGGGATTGTTTCAGTATTGGATGTCATTACGTTTTGCATCATTCCTGTTCAAGGTTTGAAGTCAAATTAACATTTAGGTGAAAACCACTTTCCGGAATATCTCTGGTAGCATGATACATATTTGATACTACAACTGCAATGGCAATGAAAAATATGCCACAACATCCTGATGAGAATACAGATGTTTTAGCAAGCCAAGAATAATCAGCACCTCCGGGGACACTCTCCATATATTGGGCGATTATATCAGATGAGATGTAAGCATTCAAAACATCTCCAATTAATTTTACAACTCCAAATGCAATCCCAAAATGCAGCATTTTCTTATCTTGCACCCAAAAAAATGCTATTGTTGGGATTCCAATGATTATAGAGAGCGCTGCGAATATCTGTGATATTTCTTTGACATTTGCTTCCTCAAATTCATCAATCATCGATTGATATGATAGGAATTCATCCCATTCTTGTAGGGATCTATTGTATTCTGCTTGTTCCTCTGATGATGCATTCTGTTGGTAGTCTCCAGGTTCCTCAGGCTCATTACCGAAAGAATAGTGATTGATTCCTGCTACTCCAAAGTATTCCATGTAGAATATGTTCACAGCAGATCCTAGGACTATTAATCCAAATAAAATCGCCATTATTCTAGCCCACCAAGGGCTGTGGTCATTCATTGATTCAAGACCCATTTTACTCACAAAATTGGTTGATTTCTAAGCCACTCTAAATCTGAGATATACAATTGCCTAATGTCATCTAGTCCCAGAACTAACATTGCCAATCTTTCCAGACCCATACCCCATGCACATACAGGGTCTTTAATTCCCAGTGGCTCTGTAACCTCAGGTCTGAAAATCCCAGCTCCGCCTAATTCGAGCCATTTTCCTTTCCATTTGACCTCTACTTCTAATGATGGTTCTGTGTAAGGGAAATATGCTGGTCTAACACGAACTTCTGGATATCCCATTTTCTCATAAAACGTTTTCAATGTAGAAACTAACATCCCTAGGTTGGCACCTGGTTCCATAATTATCCCTTCAATTTGATGGAACTCAGGGAGATGTGTTCTATCAATACTTTCTTTTCGAAACACTCTATCTACTGCAAAGACTCTACACGGAGTTGTAGGGTTTTTTGCAAGATATTGTATTGTATTGACGGTTGTGTGCGTTCTAAGCAGCCCCCTTTGCGAGATATCTTCGCTAAAGTTACCACCCCAGCCTGAAGATTCAGTATCTCCTCCAGTTTCATGAATGTTTTTCCATTTACGCAATAATTGCTTGTCAAGATTAATTGTGTCTGGGTTGTCAAGATAAAATGTATCTTGCATTTCTCTTGCAGGGTGGTCTTGTGGAATGAATAGTGCATCCATGTTCCACCCGGCAGTTTGTACATAGTTATCTACGAGTTCTGAAAAACCCATTTCGAGAAAAATTGATCTTATCCTTTCAATCAACGCCTGCATTGGATGACTTCGGCCAGAAATCGGCATAGATGCCTCTAATTCGACATCGTAAGGTCTGAATTGTGCATCCTTCCAATCGTCGCTTTGAAGCAATTCAGGAGTTATATCAGCAATTTGCTTAATCTCGATAAGGGCTTCAGATGGGACATTTTTACCATCGTGGGTTATTTTCCAGGTTGTATGGATTAACTCAACAATTTCAATTAGATTTTTTCGAGCATTAAAATGTTCAACCAGTGGGTCCTCAAAGGATGGATTCTCTAGGAATTTTGTTCGAAGTTCAATTTCGTTATCAATTGCTTTTACATCATCGAATTCAAATTGCCCGCCTGTGATAGAAACTCCCAATCCTTTCAACAACCCAATTCCTGGGCCAGACTCATATCTCTCAAAGGAATTAGAAATATCTTTCATTGATACACTAGGATTATCTTTGATGAAAGTCCAAATACGCTTTTCTAGTAATCCATTTTCCAGCGCCTTGAGACCTTCATCTCCCAAAATTACACTTTTTTTGCTGGTTTTACTAGTTTTAACAAGACCATGATTAGTAAGGCCATGTCCAGCAGAAACTGCGATTGCTTGGTCCTTCCATTCACACTTATCGAGAATTTCATCTAAAGTCCACTCACCGTGTCTTGTTTGTAAAGTACGGAGCATCCTACGCTCAGGATTTGTCAACTCCGCCATGTAAATGCCTAGGTGAGATAGGTTTTGAATATCTTGTTTTTTTACTATCACCTAATGCCAAATAGATGGATACATTTAATCCTCAACATAGGCTAGGTTGAGAAATTCAGTCATAGAAAAGTGGAGCCAACGGAGGGACTCGAACCCCCGACCGTCGGATTACAAATCCGAAGCACTACCAGCTGTGCTACGTTGGCGACATGTGGACCCAATCTTTTTTGATTCTTGAAGTCGTCGGCAATACAATATCCTTTAACATCCTGCGTTGACTATGTCTGGAGACAATTTATTGAATGTCGCTGGAATTGCAAAAGAGGGTAGTGACACCATATTCAGTTGGTTCGCACGTTATCAGAATGCCAAAAAAGAAGGTAAAGATGCAGTCAATGGCACAGTAGGTGCGCTGTTAGAGGATGATGGTAGTCTGGCAGTGAACAAAGTTGTTGATGCCGCTATTAGAGAATCTCCTCCAATAGAGTTTTCTGCATACGCTCCTCTTGCAGGGCTTCCTGACTTTCTAGACTTGTGCAAGACCTTAGCCTTTGGAGATGCAAGAAATACCCTTGAAGACCTTGGTTTTAATTTCTCATCTACCGCAAGCCCGGGTGGCAGTGGAGCATTATTTCTAGCAGCAAATAATTTTCTTGAGCGTGGTCAAACCGCTTTACTGCGCGACAGATATTGGGGGCCGTACAAAGGCTTCTTGCAAAATAACGGGCAAGATTACGTCACGTGGCCTTTAATTCCCAAAAATAAAGATTCATCTCATCCACACTTTGCTAGAGAAGAATTTGAATCTCAGTTAGAGATGTTATGTTCAAAACAGAACAAAGTAATGGTATGGCTTAACGATCCAGCGCACAATCCTACTGGACTATCAATGACACCAAATGGTCGTTCAGTATGCCTTAACTCATTTGTTAATTCCGCCATCAAAAATGAAGATGTTGGCCATACTCTTCTAATTGACTCTGCATACAGTCTTTATGCCGACGAGCCACATGCTTGGGCTGACACGATTTTAGAGGAGATTGAAAACGGTTTAATGTGGCCTGAAAACCTGTTAATCTGCGTTGCTGTTTCTCTGTCTAAATCCCACACAATCTATGGGTTGAGGACTGGTGGTTTGGTTTGTCTCCATCCTGACAAAGAGGTCACTGATAGACTGAACACAGTCATGAGTGTAACGGGAAGACAAACTTGGAGCGCCACACCAAGGGTTGGTCAATACAGTATCAGTAAAATGCATTCAACCCCTGAAGGAGGGGACGCTTGGGGAGTTGAAAGAGACAGACTAAAGGAGCTTCTAGATACGAGGAGAAAATCATTAATCGAAGAATGTAACAACAGAGGTGTATCATTGAATCCAACTATGGATGGTTTCTTTGCATGGATTGAGTCTGATGACTCGGTTAAAATAGCAGAAAGATGTGCAGAGCACGATGTATACTTGGTTCCTCTGTCAGGAGGAGTCAGAATCGGATTGTGCGCTCTAGCAGCCAACGATATGCCAAAAGTTGCTGAAGCTCTAAAGATTGCAATGGGTTGATTTGGTGAAGAATGTCAGGGAAAATTTCCTTATTTCTGGAATTGTGTTGATAGTTTCTGGTGCAGTCCTTTCTCTCTCTGTCAACATAATTATGGGAGCAATTTCAGGAGTCAGTGGTATCCTTTGTTTTATCGCTGGAATGTCAACACCTTCTCAGATGGGTATGAGTCCAGAAGCTGTTGAATCATGGACTCCATCTATGGAGACTTTACCGGATGCTGGAAGATTCATGTATCGTGTAGATGTAACCATGGATGAACCCATCAAGACTACGATATTGTGTGGACCTTGTGGAAATCTAGATGTTATCGAAGGCTCAAAACCAGATAGATACACTTGCACGTCCTGCGGTAAATTGCTGTGGGGCGACGAATCTGAGTAACGGGTCTCAATCACAATCCTCATCATCATTATCTATCTGGAAGAATCATGTCCGCTGTTCGGTTAGATGGAAAAGCCTGCGCAGCGAGTTTGGAAGAGAGACTAAAACATCGAATATCAAACTGTAAAAATCAGCCACATTTGGCTGTTATCATAGTTGGAGATGATCCTGCATCCCACGTTTACGTACGAAATAAGATTCTATCCTGCGAAAGGTTAGGCATCAAATCAACTCACATCCAATTGCCTGATGAAACTGGCCAAGAAGAAGTTCAGAAGATCATTCTTGAGTTGAATGAGGATAGTACACTACATGGTATTCTAATACAATCTCCACTACCTTCGCATCTAGATGAAGGCTCATTGACTGATTTAATTGACCCCAGGAAAGATGTTGATGGTTTTCATCCGGTAAATCTCGGACGAATTGTCCAGGGAAGATTAGACGGTATGATTCCATGCACACCCTCTGGCGTCATGGAAATGCTGAGATGGGCAAATATTGAGTTAGAGGGCAAAAAAGCAGTAGTAATAGGGCGTTCGTTTAATGTTGGCATGCCACAAGCTCTCCTTTTGGCTGCAAAAGGTGCAGATTCAACAGTCACAATCGTTCATTCTAGGACACTGGATGCAAAATCGGAATGCTTGTCGGCAGATATTGTAATAGCGGCAGTTGGCCGTCCTGAAATGGTTAGAAAAGACTGGATAAAACCCGGTGCTGTTGTGATTGACGTGGGTATTAATCGGGTCGAAGATTCAACAAGGGATAGAGGTTGGCGTTTAGCAGGAGATGTTCATCCTGACGTCTCAGATGTGGCATCAATAGTTTCTCCTGTTCCTGGTGGTGTTGGACCTATGACGGTAGCTATGTTGATGGCAAACACAGTTTCGTCGGCTGAAAGCCAACATTCTTGAGTTCCAGCCGTCTCATACCAACATGGACCCGAGGTATCCAAAGGTTGGCTTTGCTGCTAACACGGCGACGCTCATCCTTTTGATATCGATTTTATTTTCCGCATTCCTCCCTTTTGTCACAGAAAAGGGGTGGGGGCTTACAGAGACTGTATTGGCGGTAACTACTGTGGTTACAATTGGGATTTCCTGGTGGGCAAAGAGAGAAAATGTCACTCCAGTAGTCCATTCACACGGTGATTCAGAATCTCAATATCAAGCGTTAGAGGACTTACCAACAATGGTCAGTTTGGAAGACAATGAGGATCTTATCAATCCTAATACAGCGGCAGTAATAGCCTCGATATTAGGAGAATCATCATATCAAGAAGATGCCTCTGTTAAGGGTGCGATAGAGACACTGAGCACTGGAGATATTGGGAAATCATCTGCTGAAGCAGTGGCCATGAATAAGTCCATAATAGACTCAGATGTAAAAGAATCAATCGATTTAGGCCATGGCAGCGAACCTGCAATATCGGATACAAGTATACCAGAAATCCCCGATATTCCTGACGAACAGTCCGGTTATGCCAAATTTGACATGCGTGGTTTCCAAACCCATGGGATACCGTCAATACCACTTCCTAACATCGATGATGACAAACAACAAAATGTTGAGATTGACCTACCTGAGATGCTTGATTTAGACGACTTGTTTGAAGATGATAAAGAGGAATCCAATCTACCTCCTTTAAACCTTCCAGAGCTTCCAGATTTTGAGTGATAACATGTGGACTGAAAAAGTAGATTTACATAGCCACTCATACCATAGTGACGGATTACACTCTCCTAGAGAGATGGCACAAAGAGCGTATAACTCCGGAGTCAGGGTTTGGTCACTCACCGATCACGATACAATCTCTGGATGGGACGAAGCAAAATCAGCTTGTAAAGAAATAGGGATTAGATTTTTGCCGGGTGTTGAAATAACCTGTGAAGTGGAAATCGATAGTGCCACACACAACACAACATCGTGGCATTTGCTAGCATACTTTCCCGATGGCGCTTCTGAGGAGTTTGAGAATTGGCTTACTGATGTTAAAGAATCAAGGGTTCCTCGGATGATGAATATGCTATTAGCACTTCAAGAATTTGACATATACATCACTATTGAGGAGGTGGAAAAATATGCAGAGGGGACTATCACTAGACCTCACTTAGCTAGAGCNATGATAGAGAAGGGAATAGTNGAAACAGTTCANGAAGCATTTGACAAGTGGATTGGGGATGATTGNCCCGCTTTTAGAGAAAGACCATTGCCCAAAATTAAGGATGCAGTAGAAATNGTCAANAAATCTGGTGGAATCACATCCCTTGCACATCCAAAACATTACGGAGTAGAAACTGAGGAATTGATTTTCAGAGTAAAAGAACTGAATATCGACTGCCTTGAAGCAGTTCATAACAGTCATCCGGATTCATATAGATGGGAGATGATGAATCAAGGCCTACCAATCTCTGTTGGTAGCGATTCTCATGGTATGAACCACCGGCCTTCTCCAGGTAATATGGCTGCTCCAATCAATCGGTTGCATTCTGTCTTCCGGCCATGAAGTAATCCCATACTATTGCAGCTTCAAATAGTAATATTATTGGTATTGAAACCAAGAATAATGACAGTGGATCAGGTGGCGAGAAAGCAGCCCCTAGGACAAATGTTCCAAACCATATATGCCTCCTATATGCTTGTAGGGTTTCTCTGTTTACTGCACCAGATTTAATTGATAAAATTGTAATTAGAGGTGATTGGAAACCAATTACTGAAGCGATGCACAAACTTACAATGAATCCTACGAATGAAGACAATCTCCATGTTGTTGAAATACCAACACTTTGCGCATCTTGAGCCAAATAGTCTAGCATAAATGGTGTCAGTATTTTCCATGAGTATAGCAAACCTAAGCCTGCAAGAGATAGAGAAAAAATTGCAGATAGCAGAACAGTAACTCCCGGCGTTGGAACTTTTTTTGTAAAACTAGACTTCCAAGAACCAATCAAGATCAAACCAAAAATTGCTAATCCTATTCCAAAATAAGCACCAACTCTTACTTGAATCATAATAAATTCAACAGGTGTTAGAACAATTATTTCTACATCACTCGGTAGTAAACCTGTATCTAGCAACCAATCTACTATGTAATGAGTGAGAGGTATGCCAATAACCAGGCCAAGTAAAAATAGAGTAGTAATCAGTTTGAGTTTCCCTTTAATGAATGAGGAAATTTGTTTGGACAAATTTACAATTTCTGGATTGATTAATTGCTCTCCACTCATCTATTCTTCCTCCCACATGTGGGATGGTGTTGAATCAATGAGAGACCTTCCTGCTTTCTTTAATCGAACTATGCGATGAATTACAAACCCTGTCATCCACATCGAAGGAAGCGAAAGTGCCACTGCTTTCCACATTTCATCGTTTGGATATTCATTTAGTATTCTGACCTCGATAACATCTTCAATTTCATCAGCACTGTTATGTAAAATAATTAGATGCCATAATTTTGGGTCGTCTATCGGGACGTTCACACTCTCTCCCGGATTTACCTCATACACAGTTTTATTATTCTCGTTTTGAATTTTCTCTAATTCTTCCCAATCTATGACTCCTTGATCCATTGCAGATACAGAATCATCAACCCAGATAATAGTAAATTGCAAAACCAAAGTTTCGTGAAGATTTGTTATCTCTGATTTTATTTCTTCCCCATGTTGTAGAGGCATGAGTATTTCATAAGTAGAATCTCCACCACCTAGGCGCATAGATACACTTTCATCGATGTTGTTTTCTTGATATGAGACGGCTGACAAAACAAGGAACAGAATTACCAAAGTTGCAGCTCCTTCCCAGAAAGTATGGTTGACAGCCTTCTTTTTGGTAACTCCCTTGAACATCGGGCCATGATCATTTCTCAATCTAGGTTGTATGTGGTGAATGAATAATGCACCAATTCCACCAATTAGCATCCCAAGAGGGATATCTACAAGCCAGTGAATTCCAAGGTATGCTATTGTAAAAACAAATAGAATTGTGTTGACAATTATGAAAAGGTGATACGGATAATGTGCCCATTCTTTCATTTTAATTCCTTTTTCTTTACAATGTAGCCAGTTCAGGAGTATAATTCCAAATGGAATAGCAACATGTAGTGACGGGACTGCATTGTCAAGAGGATCGTGTGTAGCATAGAATACAGTATACCATCCATCATGATACAAGAGTGCTTTCATTCCAGGTATCCATGAGGATGTAACCTCTACATTGAAGAAAAGATAGTATGGTACTGCCAATGCATAAATCAGTAAATAGTTGAGAGTGACTTTATCGGTCATATCTCTCTCACCCACATATGCAAAGTAGACAGTTGTTATGTAAATCAAAAACAGGTAAATGAAAAGGTAGTGAAAGTTTAGGAATTCTGTCAAGACAGTGTTCTCAAATGTTTTTTGCACCCATAAGGTTGTATCACCTTCAAGAGCATATATCCAATCAGTCCAATTTCCAGTTCTTGTTTTGATTGGTTCATTCAGGTCATCTGTCAAAGATTTCCACTTAATTATGAAAATATAACCAAGGGCGTGTAAGTAGTATCTCTTTTCGTGGATTACGCTAAATGCCTTTGATAGCGGGGTTCTAGTATCTTCTCTGCCAAGTGTGAATGCCCAGCAGATTACAGGTGTGAGGATTAGTATAATCCCCATCATCACCCAATACGGACTCATTAATTGCCCTCCCAATGCCCGCAAATATGAGGGTTTTCTCTATTCACCAGCAGAACGGTTTCTTTCGTCTTCTGCTTTTGCGACAGCAATTCCATCCTCAACATCCACTTTTCGAAGAATAATTGCCCCTGCAACAATTAAAAGACTGATAGAAAAAATCCCTACTCGAGAATCAAACATCACAGTCATCAATCCGTAGATAAGTGGTCCAAGTAGTGCTGCAACTTTTCCAAAGAAACCAAAGAAACCGAAGAATTCAGCTGATCTTGTTTCTGGAACCATCTGCCCAAATAATGACCTTGATAACCCTTGGCTACCACCCAAAAGAGCTCCAGCCATTGCCCCTAGAGTGAGGAACTGTATTGTGACCGAAATCCCGAGTGGCGCCCATATCCAATCCCTTGCAGTTTCCGGAATAATGTCCAAGGTTCCGTCACCAAGAGTTGTTGGGTGACCTTCTCCAATATTCGTCTCACCATCCAAAACTCCTCCATCAATACTCATTGAGAATCGAGTATCACCGATAGAATCCAATAAAGATTGCAGTGCAGATAGGTTAGTTTCTGATTCATTGGCACTAGAATCGTTCGATGAGATAGATATTATCTTCGATTTATCTGACCACTCATAAGTTAGTCCAGATTTGATATATTTATTCTCCTTTAATGGAAGAATCGTAAGGTATTCTTTTGCCCAGTCTTGCTCTTCATCATCTGGATCTTGTGCAATTTCAGGAGCATTTTCTACACTCAATACGTAGTGTTCATCATCCTCAATCCATGTTGCTTGAATGTCGAATTCGTCGTGAGATTCAGGAACGAGTGGTGCGAATGATAGTGCTCCTAAAATTACTAAACACCAGCACACAAGGGAAAATTGTAGTGCTTTCTTAGTACCCCATTTTCCTGCCAATTTTGTAAAACCAATCGCGGCAGGTGCAGCTACGAACTGTATGATCATTATTGTCAAAATTAGGTCGAAAATTGTAAGACCTAATACCGATGTGCCAAACACACCTGAAAGTGCAGTTACAGAGTTTATACCGTCTATGAATAGGAAATATGCAACCATGTAGAGGAATAACGTGTTGAATGACTTGTATTCCTTCAATGTAGAGATAACTTCTGAGATCGCTAGTTTGCTCGATTCTTTGAATCCAAGGGAATCCATTTCATTCTCTATGTGAGGCTCAGGCACCCATTTGAAGGTGAGCATAGCGAAACCTAACCACCATACTCCAGAAGTTGCCATAGCTGTCTGCATAGCCCACTCTGCATAATTTGTAACGATAAGTAATCCTAAGTGCGCTACAAGTAATAGCCCACCTCCGAAGTAGCCGTATGCAAACGCTTTATTTGAGATCGAGTCCATTTCATCCTCCGAACCCATATGTGGTAGAAGGGAATTGTAAAACACTCCAGCACCATTTAATCCTACATTTGCAAATATGAAGCAAATTAGTAACCATATCCATTGGTAAGATACTCCTAGCCAAGGTGCTGCTGCAAGTAATATCGTGGAACCAGCTCCTAAGTATGTCAACATCCTCAGCCACCACATCTTGATCATACGTCTATCGGCAATTACACCAAATGATGGAGACATAACCGCAACAATAAATGCTGCAACCGATACAGAAATTGAGAATATTGCGTCAGCAGTCCATTCACTTCCTAAGATTTTAGTTGTCAATCCATTTGCTCTGAGGAATAGAAACGTGAACCAACCGGGTAAAATAGCGGTTGTGACAGATGTTTCAAATGCGCTTTTTCCCCAATCATAAAAACAGTAACCCTGAACTCTACGGTCCTCTGCCATATTTGATGAGCATCATATTACCTTATGATGGTTGGGCAGGATTACACATCCTGCACATGATTCAATAATGAAATCGTAACAAGCGGCCACAATGGCATTCATACCACCTCCAGAAAATACTCACGCCTCCCTAGTGCAGGCGATGAATAATATGGATGGTGTAGAATTTGATATGCGCCTTACTGCCGATAATCAGATTGTGATCCATCATGATCATGAGGTTTCTATTCCAAACGATTTATTCGATGGTAGGTCAAGGTATGTTGAGGATTGGAATTTAGAAGATTTAGTGGAATTAGGATTTTGTTCATTTGAGAAACTTATGCAGGACAAAGAATGGTTAGTTCCATGGCAGGAGCATTCAAAGGTTGCATGTTTGGAGATAAAAAGAAGTCACCCTAGTATCTCTAAAAACCCCACAACAAGGATGTCAAAAATAATGCAAATTGCTAGTGAGATGATAGATGATGCTGGCATTCCAGAACAATCAGCGGTTTTTTACGCGTTTCATAGACCTATGGAAAAAGTCGCAAAGTTATCAGGCTCCTCTAGACCTTGGTCTAGGTTGTTACCAGTTGTTCCAAGAACAGGTACACATCATGGAAAACGATTGCGCGCCTTACCCGAATTTGTGAGGTATTCGTTTAGCAAGCTTTTGAATCAGCAAAAAAAAGCAGGCTCTCCAAT
>PAOW01000018.1 GCA_002710015.1 Methanobacteriota archaeon
AAACCGTATAGGATGCACGAAAGAATCGTTCTCACCAAAACAAATGAAGGCTGGGATAAAACGAGATTGTATCCTTGAGAATTTTCAAAATAACCATTCTATGGTGGACGCTGTGGGATTTGAACCCACGGCCGCTTGGTTGCAAACCAAGCGCTCTTCCAGCTGAGCTAAGCGCCCCTAAGTTGGTCGGGTAGGCTTCTCCCTTTTGAGGATTCACACGCGGTCGACTGTTGCATCCCTATCTGGACCAAGGCCTACTGATGAAATCTTGACTCCTAAAATTGATTCCAATTTTGTGATGTAGTTCTGGGCACCAGCTGGTAAACCGGCAAATCCAATTTCTTCACTGTTACACTTACGAGCAATTCCTAACCACTCTTCAAGAGAATGCGACGGGAATCCGGGTAATGTAATGTAAACTGGTTCACAATCTTCCAACTCTATGGCACTAGCTGGCATCTCGTGTATCTCAGTGTCGCCTACTTTGTAACCAACACAAATCTTCACTTCGTCAAGTCCTCCCAGGACATCGAGTTTTGTTAGTGCTATTTCTGTAAATCCGTTTATTCTGTTTGCATGCCTCATCACAACAGCATCGAACCAACCACATCTTCGTTTTCTTCCTGTTGTAGTTCCAAATTCATGTCCAACAGTTCCTAGATGGTCTCCGTCCTCATCAAACAATTCTGTGGGCATATGTCCGTTTCCAACCCTAGTGATATATGCTTTAGTTATTCCAATTACAGTGTCAACATGCCCTGGATGAATTCCTACTCCGTGTGTTGAATTACCTCTTGATGTAATAGATGATGTAACGAACGGGTATGTACCTTGATCGATATCTAATAGACAGCCCTGAGCGCCTTCGAGGATAACTCTCTCTCCTAATTTCAAAGCGTTATCCAGCAAAAGTCCCGTGTTTGTTATCGCATTTGCGAACCGTGTGATTATCCACTCGATTTGGTTTTGTAGTTCCTCCGCACTAACGCGCTGTCTGCAGCCAGCATCCTCAAGTGATTTATTCTGTTTTTCAGCCATATCATTGTAGTCACAATGTTCAAGATCAGCAAATCTCAATCCAATGCGATTTATTTTATCAGCATAAGTTGGACCTATGCCTCTGCCGGTGGTTCCAATTTTCTTATCCAAGCCATCAATGTAAGTATGATACGGCAAGATTATGTGTGCACGACTAGAGATGAAAAGTCTCTTTCCAGTTGGATCATTTCCCCCACCTTCAACCCAGTCATTCAATTCTTTGTCAAGGACCCAGGGGTCGATTACCATTCCATCTCCAAGAACCAGATTACAGTCTTCTCTGGTAATTCCTGATGGTAAAAGATGGAATTTTAGTATTCTTTCTCCCAGTACAACTGTGTGGCCAGCGTTATTTCCTCCTTGGAATCTAGCGACCCATGTTGCATCCTCTGCTAACCTATCCACTAGCTTTCCTTTACCTTCATCTCCCCATTGAGCACCCAAAACAACTGTGGCTGGCATCGTTATCGAACCTTGGGCACCCAATAGGGTGCTTGAACTATCCGCCGAGTGGGTTTCCTAAAATCATCAAAAATTTGCTATCAATTGTAATTTAAAGGAACAAAAATACATACTAATAACTCTATACTTGAAAAACCATTTTGATGCACAAAAACATCGTGTTTAAGTAGTAGCAATCCACACTTCCAATGGTAGCGTAGGAAAGAGATTGTTATTGCATGTGTATTCGCTTTAATGGGAGGGAATGCCAACAATACCTTTATATCCTCTTGCCACTACTAAGTAACCTGGAGTTGATAAGCGATGGAAGATAGGAGAGATTACCGCCAACATGCGGAAAATATTGAACTAAACACTAGAAATAACACCCCCAGAGGTGGGCTAGGTTCTAGCCGCCCCCACCGTAGAATAACTGAGGGGCACACCGGCATCTGTTCGGAGTGTGGTTTGATTGACTGGAAAGTAGACCAATCTCGTGGTGAGGTTTCCTGTGGCTATTGTGGTTTGGTGGTTGAGGAAAACAGTATTGATCCCGGAGCGGAATGGACTAACCACGACAATGTAACCGACCGCTCGAGAGTTGGCGCCCCGTCAACTTACACTTTAGCTGACAAGGGCCTCAACACAACGATATCACATTCTGACCTATCTTCATCAGCAGCGAGTCGGCACGGAATGAGTTCCCGAGACCGAAGGGACTGGAGACGCCGACGAATGATTGATGAGCGGTCGAAATCAAGTGTAGGAAATACCCGTAACTTGGTTAAACCAAATATGATGATTCGAGACAGGTCTGGACTTCCCAAGTCCTTGCAGGAAGAAGCCTGCAGGCTCTATCGCCGCCTCTCATCTGAAGGTTACGTCGTTGGCAGGTCGATAGCCGGCGTCACGGCAGCTTGCTCGTACCTAGTCGCACGAATGGAAGGTCTTCCAAAAACCATAGCAGAAACTTGCCAGAATTTTGAAGTCGACGAGAAGGAATTGTCTCGAATGATTCGNAATATTTCTCGANTNTGCAGNCTNCAAAAGGTCTCGTCGCCNAANATTTACTTTCAGAAATTTATGAGCGATTTANAGTTNCCCCCTAACACCATGCTGCAAGTAGAGCGTTTGTGGTCAAAAATCGAGCCTCATGATGAGTTNTGGCAGGGCAAAAAGCCGATGGGAATCGCTGCTGCAATNATATACAANGCNGCAATNGAATCNGGNAATAAGCGAACCCAGGCAGACATATGCAAAGTTGCCGAAGTGTCAGAAGTGACATTGCGTGGTATCAATCAGCTACTTGACCCTGTATTCAGATCACTAGGCGAAAGCGGTATGAATTAGATACATTCTTGTCCCTAGCCTATGTGGGTGTTACATGAGCCGCAGAACGAATAAAGTCCAGAGGAAAGTCAGGATTCCATCTAGCAAGCGCAAGAAATCCGGCGCTAACAAAAGTGAGAAGCCTGGAGAAATGGCATGCGGAATATCAGGCTGTGATGACTTTGCAGACAAACACAAGGGCGGTAGGTCACTAAGTCAAGAGAATGCTATCGATACCTGGGGCGAGGGAGCATTTACAGTAAGGAAGAACCGAGTCAGGGTCTGTAAAGCTTGTTACAAAACATGGAAGAAAGACAGCAAGGACGAATCAACTCCTTATTACTGACTTTTCACTTTCACTTTCACAAACAGTCTATTGGAAAAGAAAGTAGACCTAAGCCTTTCATTTCCTATGTCATGACACAACTAAGAACGGTCATAAGGTCAATGTTGACCTCTGATGGAAGAGTAAGCGCAATGGATGATGCCACAATTGTTTGGACTCCTAAAATAGGTAGGGTTAGAAGGGGTAGAATTGAAGCTCCAGCAAGTGTTCTACTCGGCATAATAGGGCCGAAAGGAGTTGTTAACAAGATTGTAGCGGGAGATAGATATGGTGGCGTAAATATAGTTACTCTACCAGATATGAAACTAATCGATAGGTATGTTGTGGGAAATGCAGAGGTAAGATCACTTTGCCTATCATCAATAAGTGGTGACAGCATTTTGGTTGGTTGTGAGGATGGATCCATACACATGGTCGGACAAAACGTGCCAAACCGTGTAGTTGGGTTGTTTGAGTTAGAAGGTCCTGCATCAGCACTGAGAGTGGTTGGACAGGACTTACATATCCAACAAGGATGGGAAAGAAAAGTGATGTCTTGGACCGGTAAACTATCCAAACTAGCTGCTTGACTTCTCCTTTTCTTCTAAAGGCCAAGGTGGATCGGATACAAGAAAATAAGCAGTTTTCGCTGGTCTAGGCCAACTTCTGGGAACGATTCCGTTGTTATCTTTACAATCTTCTAGAAAGGACAGGTGTTGAGATAATACCTCATTAATTCGAAAACTCCCTTTGATAGCAGGACCTCTCGATGGTACTATACTACTCGGTTGTAAATCTTGGATTGTTTTGAGGGATGTGATCAGTTCGGGTAAACTACCTCCGGGCATGTCCCATCTTGATGGGTTATCTGCTCTTGGTATGACCGCTCCAGACACAAGAACACCTCTATCTTTCTCGAAATATCCCATGCCATCTGGGCAATGGCCGGGTAGAGATATTGCAAATAACTCACCATCTCCCAAGGAAAATACATCTCCCTGTCTTACTTGTTTACAGTTTGTGCTAGGCATATCAGAATCATATCTGCTGGCCCATGTCGAATAGAAATCACCTGTTTCTAGAATGGAAATAGCTTCATCATGAATGTGTATTGGTGCGTCACCAAAAGACTCTGAGATGTGTTTGGCTGCTCCTGAAAATGGATATCTTCTCGAGGTTAACAAAATCTTATGCAGTCCATCATCACCGATATGTCCTTTGATTCTCTCAACTTGTAGCATTTGATACCAAGTCGTTCCTGCATCTACAAGTATGTTAGCGTCCTTGCCTGAAAAAATGACAGCATTAGCGTCATGATGAATTCCAGGTAGTCGGATTATCCGCACAAGTAAATCCTAGAGGCTTTTGTCCTTCAAACAGTGGGTTGAGCAGTCATGGTTTGGATTAAATACAGGAAGTTGGTGGCCGACCCATGGCTAGATTCCCCGAAGCTGAAGCAAGACTGCTTCGAGTAAAGATTTGCATGAAGTGCAACGCTAGGAATCCTTGGCGAGCAACCCGTTGTCGTAAGTGTGCCTACAAAGGGCTACGCCCTAAGAATGTCGAGCGCAAGGGCGCATGATCATAGACCCAATAACGGCATGATGTATGCCATTGGTCCACCCAACATTACTAGCGGAATCAGTGCTGGCCATAGAAAAACTAACAACGGGTATTTCTTAGTAACCCATACATATTGAACACCCTGATTAGTTAAAGCCTCTATATTAGATTTCAATTGATCTTTACTTGGTGTTTTGCTTGGTGCTCTGGTTTTGTGAATAATCTTTTTTTCTCCATTTGGCATTTCGGCGATAGTTGTTAGCAACCAAACATGGTTTGCTGCAACCTTGTCTATGTTCATTTTCTCAGCATGCCACATTAGTCTTAGATTGAAATCTCCATTTTTCAGATTTTTTAAGACCATGAAAAATGGTAATATTAGGAAAGCAAAACCACCCCAAACCAGGAGTGCAATAGCTGGCGGCATAGCCAAGTATGCACCGCTTTTCGAATATAATGTTGGAATACTTGACCAATATGGAACTAATATTGCGAACCACATAAGTGCTTTACAATCTGCACCGCCGTGTATTAGTCGCATTTTCCAAGCCATATCAACTAAGAAAATTGGGATAAAAACTGCAAAAGTTTTCCACCATATTTCTGCCGAGTCACTCGCTTCTCCAGATATTACAGATAAAGGCTGATCTGAATGTAGGATTAACCCTTGTACAACTCCTATTATTCCAATTCCATACCATATACTAACCGATATGTCAAGTATTTTACCTGCCATAATATCTTGAATAGTGGGTCTTCCAATAACGGCAGTAGAGGCGTATGCCACCATCGCTGCGGCTGTCGCTAAAGTATACCATTCAGCTTCTAGAATTAACAAATCCAGAGTCCACAGAAAAATCGCAGGTTTAGACCACGTAATCCAGAACTCATTGGGGACTCTTCTATCTTTGTGGTCCATCCATGCTGCTATTCCTAATGCCAAAAATAGAACCGAGACTCGAGTCCAAGACACGATTTCTGCTGATTCCATGAGACACGGGTGGCGGCAATCAACTTAAAGCCGACACTCTCGACGGCGGATAGCACGAGACTTTGTGCGGGTGAGACTCATGTCCGACATGGAGACAAAACTAGTTCAAATCGCTACGGTCATCAATCAGATAGATGATCCTAAGGTTCCAAGAAATATACGAAAAGGAGCTAAGGAGGCATGTGAAATGTGGTTGCTTAACAAATCTAAACAGATGGATGTTAGAATTGCAATAACTCAAGCTAAGCTTGAAGAATTGTATGAGGACCCAAATATTCCACCAGAATTCGGTACGCTAATTCTAATGATCAATACTGAATTAGAAAAACTTCTTAGAGAGACTCTGTGATTATTCTTCTTCAGATTCCTTCTCAAGATTCTTGATTAGTTGCTCTAGTCTATCCCTAGCTTGACTAGTTATCCTGCCGGGAATCAGAATTTCTTCAAGGTCTGAGAAATCATCTCTTCCTTCAGAGGAGGTTAATATGTAATCAATCTCATCCTTTCTGGCTCTTCCTCTCTTCAGAATTGTTTGGGCTGCGGATCTGCCTGCGATTCTAAGTACCTCTTCATCTGATACGCCTAATGTTTCCTGTAACTTCGCAAGTTTGTGATATTCACCAGTCGACAGATTTCCGTCTTTCAAAGCGTCTTGCCAAGCTTCTTCAAGAGTAGGCGCCCTCTCTGATAGCAGGATTGCAATTGGTCTTGTGTGTTCTATGTTCTCCAATACAATTTTTACAATCGCAAATAATGGGACTGCTAAAATCATGCCCAGAATCCCCCATAACCAAAACGAGAATGCCGTGATCAGCAACAATACAACAGGGGACAAATCTAGCGCTCTACCCGCCCATTTAGTTTCAATGTAATTTCCCCAAACTTGCTGATTGACCAAAAGTAGTAATGTCATTACTATCAACAAAGAAGGGTCTAGTAGAATTAGTCCAAGTAATACAGGAGGTATTGTTGCTATCAAGGAACCGATGTATGGGACATAATTGAGAATAAACGTCATAACAGCCCATACAAACCATAAGTCAATATCAAATGCAAACATGATTATTGCTGCAATAATTGCACTGCCTATACCGCAACCAGTCTTTACGACAATGTAGGTGTTTATGCCCTCTTGGATTTGAGTTTGTATTACCTCTACACGTTCGGATGCACTTCCTGGCCATGCCCTTTCAATTCTACCTGGTAAAAGGTGTGCTTCAAAAATTATGAAAATTAGGAAAAATAGAACTGTTATGCTTGTTGTAAGCATGGCTCCAACTTCACTTGCAACAGAGGCAACTAAACCTGTTGCTGTACCACCTGAACCGATTCCTAGTGATTGTAAGTCTGTTCCAAGCGAACCATCACTTCCATCAACTGCTTCAGTCAATGCGGGACCTACTAATGGCAGATTTTTGACTTGTTTCCATTTTTCGTCTAGTTTTTCATCATATTCTTCTTGTCGCTCCTCGTCTTCAATCAGGCCTTGAGTCTGTGACCAAGCAAAAAATGCGGTTGACATCAAAATTAGTATGAATAGCAGCAGCATTGTTAGATATGAAAGGAAAACTGGAAAACTGTTCTTAGATAGGTAGTCTGCTCCGGGTTTGAGAACAAAATAAATTCCCATTGCAATGAAAAACGGTTTGAGAACAGACTCAAGATGAATCATAGCCAGACAAAAAATTGCTAACAGAATCGCTGAGTGAGATATTGTTGCTATTCTTCTCTGGAAAGACCGGCCTTCATTCTCAACATACTCTCCCATGATCTACCTTGTAAGCATCCTATACTTGAGTTAATCACCGACTTTCGATGATTTTACCATGGATTATGATTTGAGGACACAATCTCAAGATAATTGACTACTGGCTGAAATGTCTGGCGTTAATCTATCTATTACCGCAGACAATCTTTCAACTAGGCTGGTCTTTTTATCTCCAATAACAAGTGCTTGTTGCATAACTTCATCTAGGGTGTCAACAGCGATTACCTCTATGTCCTCATATTGTCTATCCAATAGGACGTCTTGGGAGTTTGCTCTAGGAATGACTACCGTCTTTATTCCAGATTTGGCAGCAGACTCAATCTTTGCTGTCACTCCCCCTATCGGTAATACTTCTCCTCTTACGGACAAACTACCTGTCATTGCTAAGTCTTGCCTGATTGGTATGTTTTCTAGGGCAGAAATTATTGCAGTAGCGATAGTGATAGATGCAGAATCACCGTCAACACCATGGGTGTCTACAAACTGAATGTGAATGTCATAGTCTGAGACATCCTTTCCTGTAAGTTTCTTGATAACTGCACTAACGTTTGTGACACTTTCCTTCGCTAGGTCAGAAAGGCCACCAGTTGCGTATACCTTTCCTCCGCTAGAGAGTGATGGAGTGACTAAAGCTTCAACTGGTAACATTATACCACTGTAATCTGAAAGACCTGAGTCTGCCCCTAGGACCGCCAGTCCATTTACTCTTCCGATTCTATTACCTGAATTTACAATCAAGGAATACTCTTGTCTTCTCTCAATCATTCTGTCCGCTACTTGCTGTTCAAGTGGCTTTGCTATCTTACGTGCCGCCAATACATGTCTGGAGGTGGTGTATTCTGCGCCTTCCTCGCAAGCCAAGTCACCTGCTATTCTAACTAGACCACCAAGTTCACGTAGTCTGAGTGATAGTTTTCCACGGCGGCCTGCTCTTCTTTGTGCTTCTCTCAATATCACTGAAACACCGGATCTGTCGAAATGAGGGATTTCTCTTGATGTGCCTATATCTCTGCGAACTTCTTGAGCGATAAATCGAATCAATCGTCTTCTGTTTGCAGTGGTATCAGGCATGTGAGAGTTCACGTAAACCTCGTATCCATAACCACGAATTCTACTTCTTAGTGCTGGATGCATTCCTTGAATGGCGTCAAGGTTACCAGCGGCAATTAGTATGAAGTCACAGGGCACTGCTTCTGTTTTAGTGAGCGCACCGCTTGACCTTTCAGATCTACCGGATATAGGGAATGCTCTTTCTTGCATTGCTGTCAGAAGCGCTTGCTGTTCCTCCAATCTCAAGAGATTGATTTCATCGATGTAAAGGACACCTCCATGTGCTCTGTGTATTGCACCTGGTTCCACCCGGTCATGTGCTGGTGTCTCCATACCACCACTTTGGAATGGATCATGCCTTACATCTCCCAGCAGAGACCCTGAAAGTGTTCCCGTAGCATCTACAAACGGCGGAGGATCTTGACCTTGGTGTTTGACTAACACCTTTGGAATTCTCGCCTCATCTGCACCACCCATTCTGGACCTCAAGAACATGTAACCAAACATCAGTAGCAACATTCCGAATAAGAGAGTAAGGATGTCACCACTCTGGATAGCAACCACTGCTAGTAGGAATGCAACAGCTACGAATCCGATCATAAGCATTTTCTGACTTTTTTCTTTCTGGATTTTTATAGCCTCTTTTTGAGTCTTGACTATTCTGTCTCCACGCCCGGCTGGAACAGTTCTAATCCTAGGTTCATTTTCGTCATCTTCGTTAGGATAGCATAGGATGTCTTCCAACTTATCCTGAGGAAGTAACTCGGTCATCGATCTTGCAAGCATGGATTTACCGGTTCCCGGATCGCCAATCATCATCATGTGGCGTCTCTGCTCGGCAGCTTTCTTGATTACAACAGAACCAGCTTCCTGTCCAATAACTTGGTCAACTAGTCGCTCTGGTATTGGAACTTCTTCCGTCGTAGAAAAGTCAACACTTCTAACCCATTCGTCTATTGGAGTTTCGTTAATTTCGAGGTTGTCACCAGATTCGGGACTCCAAATTGTCACCATCTCTTCTTCAAAGTCCTCAGCCTCAGGCTGGTCCTCGGACTTGTCCAATTCGGCAACTTCGTCTCCGGTCACAAGTTACCCTCACACACGGTCCGTTTTAGCCGTTTGGCAAGCACCATAGATTTTCAAGGGCAAATTTTGCCTTGATTATCTTTGATATTGGTGTCCATAATACGCCCACTGCTCCATGGTCCATCCCGGGGGAAGTCCTTCGGGTGGCAAAGGAGGTGCTCCTGGCGGAACCTGTTGTGTTACTGGTGCGTAGGCAGCAACTGGCTGCTGGAATATTTCTTGCGCTCCACCATACATTGAATTTGCAATTGCGTCATTTGCGGGCAATTGATTTGCCCAATCAACTATCTGAGTAGGTTGATTCTTCTCCCCACTTCGCATGAACAGTAGACCAGCTAACAGAACCATGATAATTACTCCAATAACTATCGCAACAACAGTTAGATCAATTCCGCTACCATCTGCATCGGAACTAGTTTCAGTTTTTGCTTCCGAACATGTTGTGTATTTACACGCATTTTCTTTCTCTTCAAGAAGTTCAGCAAGTTCTGAGTTAGCGTTGTTGTATTCTTCGCTTCCCTCTTCTAAGCCTGAGATTTCTAACTCTTTTTCTGCAATTTCCAAATCCAGTTGTTCAATGAGTTCTATCACTTGTTCCTCAGTCATTGTTTCAGGTCCAGGAGCAGTAACTTCGGCAGTCCATTTTAGATTTGAATCCTTGAACTCAAATTTGTCGCCGTTGGATGCAATAGCCTCGACTTTTACTACTTTGAGATAATCTTTGAACTGCAAGCCATCGTCGTTGACATTACCATTCAAAGGATCGAAAGTCCAACCCGTGCTCTTCATCGTTATGTCATGGTCATGGACTTCGTTGAATAAGCACAGCCCAGTCAAATCATTGCACATTTGCCATGTAGTTGTAAGCGAAATTATGGTAACGTCATTTTTGTTTAGCATCATGGTTACTTGAGGAATTTCGTTGATGTAAATATTAGACACAGACAACCAGACATCTGCGTCCGGGCCCTCTCCGACAAGTAGAGGCATGCTGTCATAGACGTCTACGACAAATGTGTAGATATTAGAGTCATATCTGTCCTCAACTTGAATGGTAACGGTTTGCATCCCTGGATTATCCCATGCTAATGTTAATGTGTTATCTAAGAAATTTATTCTAGCAGCTCCGGGAACTTGGTTGCTAGCAGTAACAATCACTTCGTTGATATCGCCATCGACATCTTCCATGATTTCATTCAAGAAAACTACTTTTTGTGTGCCAACTTTTAATCTCAGTCCTTCTAATTCTGACAGATCTAGTCTAGGAGCATCGTTAATTGGGTTGATTGCAATAGTTACCATTTGGTCAGAGTACTGCTCACCATCGCTCGCTCTGATAGTGATGGTAGTTTCTCCGTTTACATCTTGGTCAACAGTTTCAAAGTTTAGTGCATAGTTGTTAATTGACACATCCAATAGACCAGGGTTGGTATTCGAAATAATAGCTAAAGCCAGATTTTCTGCTGGAGCAACTTGACCGTTACTATCAGTATCTGTGAGGTAAGGTAGTAGCAGCAATGATGAAGACTGACCTTCGTCAACATACTGCTTTTCTACTCCTGCCCAGCGTGGCTGGCCATTTTCAATGATATTGAAAAGTAATGTTCCGAATGCTGTGTCAGTTCCATCATTTACTGACACCTCAATTCCAGAGGCGGTAGGCGCTCCGTTGACATACCTGATATTTTCAAAGTAAACTTCGATTTCTTCACTTGCAGGATGCCAAGCCACAAAATTCGGGCTATTGCTGGAGATAGATAAATCTCTGAGGTCAGTTTCTGCATCTGCTATATTTCCTCTTACTGAAACCAGTGTGTTTGTTTGGACCTTGACAGTTGGTATCGGTTCCGATGTTATTACAGGTAGCGCATTCTTTAATTCAAATGCATTTTGTGTAACTTCCCAGTTGCTCGATTGCATTCTAGAGTCAATAGATTTGATTCTTATGTCATAGAAACCAGCACCCATGTTCATACTTGGCTTTACCAAATATTGACGGTGTTCGTTAGAGGTGCCTTCCTGGAACACTTCGTCTCCGCCTACAATCAAATCGCCACTCACCCATTGGTTTTCTCCAGCAGGAGATATCTCAACTTCAAATGTGAAAAATGAGGTGTTAACGTCAACTGCATCATTGAAATTTGTCTTTGCTTCGATAAGGAAATTATCTCCTCTTTCTATACTATTATCACCGATAACTTGTGCTTTCCTCGCAACTGGAACTAAGTCATGTGGTATTATTTTGGTTGCTTGATTGTTACTTCCTGATTTGTCAGCGACAAGGTTTGAAATTTCAACACCAAATGTAGTTTGATAAGCGTTGGTTGGTAGATTAGTAGTATCAATCTGTCCCGTGAACATCTGAGTATCTCCTGTTGCTGCGAAATTCGACAGCGCTTGTGTTGAGCCTACGTATGTTTTCACGTTGTTTGCTTTGTAGAAGAATCTAACATCTCCTCCGTCTCTGTAAGCATCTACACCGTTGTTAATTACAGTCGCTTCAAGATCAATAACGTCACCGTTGATGTAGCCACCATTTGGTGCAGAGGGGTTATTAGTTGTAAGTGTCTTTACACCGACATCTATTGTTGGCGCCATGTTAGAATCACCAGCAGAGAGAACATTCCTGTGTGAGGTGTGACTTCCATCGAGTAATGCAGCAACAGTTAGGAAGTTTCCAGCGGCATTGGTTCCTCCACCAGCCCGAACGACCGAGATCGGAACAGACCAGGATTTTGTTACGGAGTTACCCGCGGAAAGTGTAACTGACTCGAAACCATTGTTATTTCCGTTCAATAACCATCTCTTCCAAACGTGGTGTGGGTTTGGTCCTCCACCATCATATGATTCGGGGGACGTGTCTTCAGTTACTGCGGCATAAATGAAAACAGTTTTTGAACCAGATCCACTGTAAGATGCAGTAATATCAATGTCCATGTTATTGCCGTTTTCGGATTGAATAACGCTTACAGAATAGTCCGCTGCATTTGCATCCATGTTACCGCCACTTTCGTAGCGACTTGCAGTGTTTGTGTTGCTTGTGTAGTAGGTGGAATCGGAGGAAGGTGCATCACTCCAGACCATTGTGGGGTAGTATGAAGGGTTAATGTGAGCTCTGCGATTTATTGGGCCATCACTGGGCCATCCAGTTGTGGCGGATTCGTAAAATGAAATGTATGTGTAATCTTCAGATTGACTTCCGCCTCCTCCATTTGTGGTGTAAAGGTTGTGCAGTGCGTTAGAAGCTCCGTGACACGGGCCACACCAATGTGCACCGACATACTCAGTAAAAACAGAGTGCCCCGGGCTTGTTGCTTCCATTTTTGTTGGTTCTTCAATTAATTCATTTTCATAATTTTCATTCTCTGGAATTAGTCCCGAGATTGAGGCTAAGATACTAAATAACATCAAAGCAACAAGAGAAAGGGCTGTAAATCGGATTGCCTTCATATGATTCGGTTGTAATGTATGGTATATGAATTTGTTCGAATATTGCATTGAATAGCACGTTTGTTGATTTCGTTAAATCCTCCGAATTATTCATCAAAACATCCCTTCAGCACAATCCATGTCCGAGTATGTGATATTGCGGGAGGAAGATGGTAAAACTCACATTATTCGCCTTGTTGATAAAGCTATCAAACACAAAGGTTTGGGTGTGTTCAATCCAAAACTAACATTAGGCTCTTGCGGAGTTGGAGATGAAGTATTAGTAGGTCAAAAATATCTAACAATAATGCCAACAAGGTTGCCCGAACTGATCAGCAGTATGGCTCGTAGGGCGCAGACTATTTCCTCGAAAGACGCTGGATTTTTGATAACAAAATTGGGTGTTGGCCCCGGTGATACGGTATTAGAAGCCGGTCTAGGTTCCGGCGGGCTCTCGCTCCATTTAGCAAGAGTTTTGGGAAGTAGTGGACATTTGATTACAGCCGAGCCAAGAACGGAGCATTCTAAAATCGGCCTGTTGAATTTAGAAAGAGCATCCAAATGTTTTTTTGAATTTCCAAAGCACACTCACTTCGATTCAATTGTTGAAGATATCGAGGGTGAAGATAGGTATGATGCTATCATATTAGACATGCCGGAGCATAGTTCAGCAATACATTCATCAGTTCCATTTCTTAAATTTGGAGGTAGATTAGCGTGTTACGCACCCACCTCATCTCAACTGGAGAATTGTTGGAAATCATGTAGTGATGCTGGTCTGAAAATTGATTGGGCTGGTGAGGTAATCGATAGAGAGTGGGGGATTGCATCAAAAGGTGGAATGCGACCAATAAACGGGCCAATAGGTCACACAGCTTTCCTATTAATCGCTCAAAAACGATAATCAGTTAACTACTCGAATTCTAACTTGGCATTTTGGACAAGTAAATCTGAAGGGTGGTTCGCTATCTTCTGGAACACCAAGCCTTGCATCACAAGAAGTGCATGTAACCTTGTTATACTCATCAATTCTAACTTCGTTTGGACCAAGTGGTATCTCCTCTTCTTCCACTTCTTCTTCCTCAATTTCAGGTGCCTTTCTGAATAATCTGATGTATGCAAACATCAGTAGCGAAATTGCCCAACCAGCTGAAAGTAGAACTATTGAGTTTTGATTTGACAATTTCATAAATCCTAAATCCATACCATCTGGTGGAACACTTGGTCCATCTACTTCAAACGTCAGACTTTCTGATTCATCGGAAATACTCTGACTTCCTACCATACTTTCGGCTTTAATGGTAATTGATGCCCGGAAACTCTCTGTTCTGAGTGAAGACAAACTCAACTTGAAATAATCACAATCTCCAATCGACCCTTTGCTTTGCAGAGTATATGATTTATTCACGCCTGACTCTCCAATCACGTATATACTCGGAGATAGGAGTTCTTTGTTTGTGCCAGTTGTATCGAGTTTGCCTGAGATAGGAGTATTTGCCTGATTACATACAGTAAACGGAATTGCCATGTCCTCAATATCACTATCAAACTTGTATTCTGTTTCATTGAAAGTGATTTCTATAGCTGAATTTTCATACACCGTTACAACTGTGTAAACCTCTTGGCTCGTGATAACTAAATCTGAACGAGCAGTTGAGGTTACTCTGAAAGTCATCACTTTTGCTCCGGCATTTGCATCGTTTTGAATGACGCATTCGTAAGGAATTTGTGAAGATGATACACCCGGACCCAAGGTCACGCTTTCAATCTCTATATCACAATCAATTTCAACGACAGTTACAGTCATGATATCTATTGAACTTCCAGTATTCCTTATGACAATTCTTCCGCTAATATTCTCTCCTGGTTTTGCAGTATGATCGTCGTCGTATACGGTAATAGTTCCATTCGCTATCTGCGGTATTAGTAAGACTTGAGTTGAGTCTTTGATTAATGAATTTGATGAGCTAGTGACGTTAATACCAACAGGAATTCCAGATTGTGGCCCTCCCGTTGATATTTCTCTAACACTCAAGGTGATAGAACCTGATTCTCCAGATTCCAAAGTAAGTGATAGAGCATCGACGCTGATTGAGAACCACTCGCTGGCTAGTTCATTATCGATTTCAACAACGAAAGTTTCCTGCACTGTTCCGAGATTTGTTATCATCACAGAGAGGTTTGAATAATCAATTGGCGATGCAATTATGCTATTTTCCACCGCACCAAGAACTACTTCTATTCTGTCGGAGATTTGTAGGTCTAGAGTAAGGTCAGATGATACCCAACTCGAATCAAAATTAAAGGTGATTGGGTAAGAATCTGCGGACACTGTGGAAGACGCAGAAATAGTCACTTCCACAATGTTGTAATCACCTGCATCGACTGTTAAAGCTCCAAGTCCCTGGGTGATTGTTACTCCATTGGGCAAACCACTGACAGATGCGGAGATATCTAGATCCTTCGTTCCGCTATTACTAACGTTTAAGCTCACAGAGGAGTTGCTCCCTGGTATCAACGAAATTCTATTTTCTAAAGGACCAGTTACTGACAGAGAGGCATATTCCTTTATCTCAAATATTCCGCTTGCATTGATTGAATCAACTCCGCTCTTGGTGGAAGAGAGGGTAAAATCTAGTTGTATATCTCCTACTAGGTAATTATCGACAGTGACCTCCATTACAACGTATACCGACTCGCCTCTATCCAGACTAACAGGATCTGGATTAGTAAACGTGACTCCAGGTTGGTCGATTCCAATTAATGAGAGTGTGTCTAATTCAGTTCCTTCGTTCTTAATTACAACATTGAACGTTTCAGCAGTATCAACATCGAGCTTTATTGAGTTTGGAATTACCATGGAAAGGCCCCACATTTCCCCGATGGTGATAGAGAAGTTGTATTCTTCTACAATGCTTGTATCCATGTCTAAACTGCCACTAATATGGAACTCACAAATCTCTCCCACATGCATGTCTTCATGCGCATTGATAATTATTTGAAGTTGGTAGTTAGAATCTTCAAGTATCTGTGTCTGTAAATTATTCAATTGGGCTGAACAGTTGCCAGATTTGGCATCTATTTGCCATGTCCAGTTTCCAACGCTGGATGA
The DNA here is from genome assembly GCA_002710015.1 of Methanobacteriota archaeon. GTDB lineage: Archaea > Thermoplasmatota > Poseidoniia > Poseidoniales > Poseidoniaceae > MGIIa-K1. Next base: position 16,133 of record PAOW01000018.1, read on the forward strand.
TAGTGAGGTTATGTCAATTATTGAAGTAGAATTCATTCCAGGTAGCAGAATATCACCTTGTATGTGGTTGAAAGATAAGTCGTGTGTTGCACTAACGTTTACTATCATAATTGTACTAACTGAGAAATTACCCAGCGCAGTTGCAGAGAACAACTCAAATCCGTAGTATCCCGGATTTGCGTCGGTCGGTATCGAAATTCGCAATGTGGCGGTTCTAGTTTCAAATGGAGACATGGAATCCATAGAATTGTCCAAAAACCGAACTTCCCAACCTTGAGGAACAGACATTATCAGGGTGCCATTGGTAGAATTGCCTGTCAAATTACCGCTAGTGTTGTTACCGCTAGTGTTGTTGCCGCTGGTGTTGTTGCCACTGGTGTTGTTGCCGCTGGTGTTGTTGCCACTGGTGTTGTTGCCACTGGTATTGTTTCCACTGGTGTTGTTGCCACTGGTGTTGTTACCGCTAGTGTTATTGCTAGAGTTGTTTGTTGAGTTATTAGTCTCACCAGAAGTCCAATTTGCCCAGAAACCTGCAAAGTCTGGTGTTTGGTCTACTGATAATAATATCGTATCTTCAACATTACCAAGATTTGACGTAGTGATTGTTATGTTTTGATTATCACCCGGTGCCATGCTAACAAGACCATTATCGCCTGCTGTTGTTACATCTATACCTGGCATATACCTGGCTTGAGCCGAGATGTAAACATCAATGTGACTTGAGATGTTGTTATCTGGTTCTGTAACGGTGATAGTCAAAGTTCCTGAATCACTAGGTGTTGCATTTGTTGATAGCCTAATCACTATGGTTGTTGTTGCGCTAAACGTGGGAATTACGTTTGAAACATTGGTATCTGTGGGTATTATTTCCCAAACAGGATTATACCCTGACACGTCAATAACATAGGATTCTATTGATGAACCATTGTTATCAATTGTGAGACTCAAGTTCGCAGATTCACCCGGTGATAGAATGATGTGGCTTACATCGGTCGATAGTCCAATTGTGGGGTGAGCGCTTGCAAAGGGGACCATAGGGGCGAGGGCCATTACAAAAATCAAAACAAGTGATTTGAATCGGCTCGACATAGGTAACCCGACGAATTGCACACATTTCATCCAATCGGCCCTTAGGGCCGGTCATATCAGTTCTTCAGAGATTTTATTTTATCTTCATCTAAAACTTCCCATGGAAACTCTCCGTCTATGCCGGCGGTTCTGCCAAAATGGCCACCAGATGATGTTGCAGAGTATATCGGCCTTAGAAGGTCTAGTTCTGAAGATATTGCCTTGGGAGTAAAATCAAACACTGAATTTACTCTTGATGTTAATTCATTATCAGTTAATTCAGACGTGTTGAACGACTCAACTCTCACACTTACAGGGGTTGCTACTCCAATAACATATGATAACTGAATTTCACACCTTGTAGCAAGCCCTGATGCGACTACATGTTTTGCTGCCCACCTCGCTGCATAAGCAGCTGACCTATCGACTTTGGAGGGATCTTTTCCTGAGAAGGCCCCACCACCATGACGACCCATTCCACCGTATGTATCAACAATTATCTTCCTACCAGTTAGACCGGCATCGGCGTATGGGCCACCAGGGTCTGCAAAACGACCCGTTCCGTTGACGATTAAATTGTAGCCGTTGGAAATTAGTGATTTAGGAATAGCATGTTCAACTACATGTTTACGGATTTCTTGTTTGACAAATGACAATTCTTTTTCTTCTGAACCATCAAATCTCATTTTGAGATCTTTGTCATGTTGAATTGCGATGACAATTGTATGTATCCTTGATGGTTTACCATTTTTGTATTCAACCGTAACTTGGCTTTTTGCATCCGGTCTGGCCCATGGAAGCGTTCCATCCATTCTAGCATTAGTCATTCTTCTGGTTAATCTTTGAGATAGCGCTGCTGCAAGAGGGAAATATCTGCCTTCTAATTCTGGATAGTGTTCCGTCTCTGTGCAAGCATAGCCAAACATTATGCCTTGGTCTCCAGCACCCTGTTCTGAGGTATTTACTCCTTGACTTATGTTGGCAGCTTGTGATGTTATGCGCAGTATTACTTCGCACCTTTTCTCAGATGTTGAGTCAAATCCAATGTCATGAGAGTCATATCCTATCTTGGCAGCAGTAGCTCTTGCGATCTGCTCATAATCAGGATGGTCACCATTCATGGTTACTTCACCTGCAAGTAGAATTATTCCTTTTTCGGGACCACCTTTGACACTCGTTTCGACAGCAACTCTTGCATTTTTATCTCTAGAAATACAAGCATCTACTATTGCATCGCTTATTGCGTCACATAGTTTGTCAGGATGTCCAGATGAAACACTTTCTGAAGTGAAAAGGTCATCTGGCATGTTATACTCCGCTCATTTGTCACCTATCAATTATGTGTTTGTCTCAGCGATGAGTTCATGTTGGAAAGACTCTCGCATCAAAACATGGCAGACGAGATTACTTGGCACCCTACTAAATTTAGAACCCATACAATTGGGCAAATCTCAGAATTGGGTTCATCAGTTGTCGACACAGAAGTCACGATTTGTGGTTTCATGGAGGCCAACAGAGGGAAAGGGAAAATATGTTTCATTGACCTTAGAGACGGTACAGGAAAGATTCAAGTTTTCTTGAAACAAGGTGAGGTTCCTGATGACGAGTTGAGTCTTGCTCAAGGTCTATCCCGAGAATCGACAATACAAATAACAGGAAAAGTGGCAGAAAAAAGACCACCAAAAGTTCCTGAAGGTCAGCCACAACCTCCAACAGAGTATGAGGTTGTAGCTTCAAAATTTACTTTGCTAACACGAGCAGAGACTCCATTGCCTTTGGGAGTGACAGATAATGTAAGCATAGGTCTTGATACTCGTTTAGACAATCGATTTTTGGACCTAAGAAGGGCTCATGTTAATGCAATGTTTACTCTAAGGTCGAGAGTTTTGCAGTATGGCAGAGATCACCTAATTTCTGAGGGTTTCAAAGAAATAAATTCGCCTAAAATCATTGCATCGGCTTCTGAGGGAGGGACTAACCTTTTCCCAATGATGTACTTTGATACTCCTGCATTCCTATCACAAAGTCCACAGTTATACAAACAGTTGACGGTTCTTGGTGGAATGGAGAGAGTGTTCGAGATAGGCCCAGCATTCCGCGCAGAAAATCATGACACCTACCGACACTTGAATGAGTTCATATCTTTCGATATAGAGGGTGCTTGGATGAATGATGATGATGTAATGTGTGTCCAGGAGAGAATGATTCATCACATTTGGAAAATGATATCAGAAAATGACCAAGATCAAATATCCATTATCAATGAATATAGAGAAAGTCAAGGTGAGGAGCCTGTAACAGTTGATGTTCCAAGCCTTCCATTCCCTAGAATCGAATACTGTGATGCAATAAAGATGATTCAGGACGCAGGTGAAAAAATCTCTTGGGGTGATGATATTGACTCATCGCATTGTGACATAATTGCTGAAAAATATCCCGGCTTTCACTTCTTACCAAGGTGGCCTATGGAAATGAAACCATTCTACATACACCACATTCCCGGCGAGGTTGGGTCAACTGGCGGTCAGTTGTCTAGAGGTTTCGACCTTAACTATGGCCGTGATGAAATGACGAGTGGCGGGCAGAGAGAGCACAATGTTGAGGTCCTCGAGGAGAACCTTCGAAAGAAGGGTCTAGATCCAAAGGATTTCTCATTTTACACTGACGGATTCCGATTTGGAGCACCTCCGCACGCTGGTTGGGGGCTTGGCGTTGCACGCCTTTTGATGGTACTAACCGGGTCAAAGAATGTCAGAGAAACAGTTCTATTCCCAAGGGATAGATCCCGAGTCACTCCTTGAGTTGATTATTTTGTCAGTTGATCGTATCCAGTGGGGTGCTGAGCATTGGCAGTTCGCAGATTTACACATGCCTGATAATCCATCTCCGTATCAAAAAGATGAGGGGATACCATGTGTCATGCTCATTCATGGAGGGTTCTGGAAAAGAAAATACACACTTGAACTAATGACTCCAATCGCTGAAGACTTGGCAGAACAAGGTATAGCTGCATGGAATATTGAATTCAAAAGATGGGAGCCTGGTGATGAGGGAGTTTGGGTTGACACACTATCAGATGTCATGAGGGCTTGGGGTCATTTGTCACTAATTCCTGGAATTGACACGGTAAGGTCGATGATACTTGGTCACTCTGCCGGCGGTCATCTTGCACTTCTTATGTCAGCGGTATCTGAAAGAAAACCCTGGCTTGTAGTCGCTCAATCACCAATCGTCGACCTAATTGCAGCTGATCATGCAAAGTTATCCGATGAGGGCGATGCAGTACGGAAATGGATAGGATCTAGCCCTGAACAGGATATAGAAACTTGGAGGAAATTAAACCCAATCGATAATCCTGCAAAATCATCAGTTTTGTTAATACACGGGAAAAATGATGCAGACGTTCCTTGGACACAATCAGAATCTTACGTTAGAGCAATGGCTGCCAGAGGGGTCCCTGTCCAAAATTTATGGCTCCCTGGTGACCATTATTCAATTATTGACGTGGCTAGTGATGATTGGTTGACTCAATCAGATGCAATTAGGGATTGGCTGTGAAGATTCAAGTGGTAAGTGTGTCTGGGAATGACATGGACTGGCTAGGAAATGACTTCCCATTTTCAAAAACCGCTTTGCAAGGCAAACACGCAATCGTTTGTGGTGCATCCAAGGGAATAGGTGCTGCAACTGCGAAAATGCTCGCAATGGCAGGGGCCAAGGTGACGGCTGTTAGCCGAAATCCCCAAGGATTATTATCGACTTTAGAAGGAGTTAACCACAATGCAGTCTCTTTAAATCTAGAGGATCAAAATTCTATTTTAGAGTTCGTTTCCACAATCGATGAATGTCACATTTTGATAAATAATGCAGCAGGACCACCTGGCGGGCCATTGATTGAAAACGAAATTGAAGATTTCATTGAACCATTTAAGCGACATCTCCATGCATCTCATTCACTTGTCAAGGGACTGATACCACTCATGGAAAAGTCTGGATATGGTAGGATAGTAAATATAATCTCAACATCTGTAAAGGAGCCTATACCTAATATCGGTTTATCGAATACCTTGCGAGGTGCAATGGCATCTTGGGCAAAGTCACTATCACGTGAACTTCCTGCATGTGTGACAATTAACAATGTTCTACCCGGTTTCACAGACACTGATCGCTTAACATCCTTGGCTAAGTCGATTCAGGAAAAAACAGGGAAAGATATCGAACAAATTCACTCTGGTTGGATGGATCAGGTCCCGATTAATCGCCTAATTGATCCACTAGAAACAGGTGCAGCAATAGCATACCTGTGCATGCCTATTTCAGGTGGGATAAGGGGTGTGTCTCTAGCAGTTGATGGTGGTCGTCTGCGCTCTATTTGAGGTGATTTTTTGCCGGAATTGAATCGAACACAGGCAGAAGAAATTCTTGAAATGTTTGCAGATGGAGAAGGAATTGAATCTGTAAACACAAGTCTTGCACTGCACCTTGTAGACATTGCAAGAGAG
>PAOW01000019.1 GCA_002710015.1 Methanobacteriota archaeon
GAGCCGGTGGCATCTCTGGTGGAGCCGGTGGCATTTCAGGAGGAGCCGGTGGCATCTCTGGTGGAGCCGGTGGCATTTCAGGAGGAGCAGGAGGCATCTCTGGAGGTGCAGGTGGCATCTCTGGAGGTGCAGGAGGCATCTCTGGTGGAGCTGGTGGCATATCTGCTGGCATAGGAGGCATCTCTGGTGGTGCTATTGGCATCTCTGGTGGAGCGGGTGGAAGGTCTGCTGGCATAGGAGGCATCTCCGGTGGAGCTGGCGGCATTCCTGGTGGTGCTGGAGGCGCATCTGCTGGCATTGGAGGCATTTCTGGTGGTGCTGGTGGCAGTCCCGGCGGTGCAGGTGGAATACCTGGCGGAGCAGGTGGAATACCTGGCGGAGCCGGCGGCATACCTGGTGGAGCAGGTGGCATTCCCGGTGGAGCTGGTGGCATTCCCGGTGGCATGGGTGGTAATCCTGGTGGCATTGGTGGTTTCTTAGTATCTTCTTCTGACATTTTATCCCTCCATAACATCGCATTGCGACAGCCAACCCATCAATGCACAGCGTATAACCGTTTTGAGACAGGAATTAATCTGTCAAAGTCATTTATACTCAAAACGGTAGATTGATGAATAGCACTCTTAACGGCTGTGCATGGTTGGTCTAGACACCTCATCTCCACCAGTAATTTTCGTAGTAGGAACTGCTGGTGCTGGAAAGTCCTCGCTCGTTACGTCCTTTCAAAGATGGAGCCGTTTTATCGAGACTGAAGCAATCGCCGTCAATCTAGATCCTGGTGCTGAGAGAGTCCATTATGATGCGGAATTTGACGTTAGAGATGTTATCTCACTTACCGAAGTCATGAACGAGTATGATTTGGGACCAAACGGAGCACAAATTCTTGCAGCGGATTTAGTGGCAGCACAAGCATTGGATGTGGCGGACCAATTACATTCTCTTTCTGGTGAATTGATTATCGTGGACACTCCAGGCCAAGTAGAACTGTTTGCATTTCGGGAAGCATCATCTCATTTAATTGAAGTTCTGGGTCAAGATCAATCAGCAATAATATACCTATTTGACCCAATGCTTTCAAAGAGTCCTTCCGGATTTGTTTCGCAAATGCTATTGTCTAGCATTGTTGAGTTTAGGCTCGGGCTACCAACCAAGAACTTCCTGTCAAAAGCAGATTTATTGGATGAGGAAGACCTTGAAAAAATACTAGAATGGTCTGAACGTTTGGAAATTTTGGAAATGGCCCTCTATGATGAAGCTGGAGGGCAGAGAACTGAGTTTGCCATAAATCAACTTAGGATGATGCAACAGTTCTCACAAACACCCGGGCTTACACCACTATCAAGCGAAACAGAGGATGGAATGGCCGATGTACTTACTTTTGCTCAAGCTTTATTTGGTGGAATGAGCGACGCAAGAGATGGATTTGCAGCCGACATTGAGCATGAAAAGAACTGACACCAACCGATGCGTCTTTGAACCTCCAGTTTTACCATAATCCATGGCAGAACATCTACTTGCGATAGACGACGTGAAAGAAGACTTCAATGACATTCTAAAATGGGCTATCGAATTCAAGAGAATGTGGAAATCAGCCGACGAAATTGCCACAAATTTCCATCCCTTGGCAGATCTTGCTATTGGAAGCATATACGAGAAACCGAGCACAAGGACTCGAGTCTCGTTTGAGGTAGGAATAAACCGTTTGGGAGGATATCCGTTAACTCTATTGAAAAATGACATACAGTTAGGTAAATCAGAAACTGTTGCAGATACAGCTAACGTTTTGTCTAGATTTCTTGGAGCAATTACATACCGATGTTTTGCACATTCAGATGTTGCTGAACTTGCAGCCAATTCAAGTGTTCCAGTCATCAACGCCCTATCAGACAAACATCATCCATGTCAAGCAGCAGCAGATTTAATGACGATCATCGAACAGTTCCCTGATAATGATGGATTGAAAGTGGCTTACATTGGAGATGGCAATAATGTACTACATGACCTGATGCTAGCATGCGCTATGTTAGGCATCAAAATTCATTACGCTTGTCCTAAGGGATATGAGCCTTCAAGTGACATAATCGAGAGGGCCGAGGAACATGCAAGAGAAAACGGCAGTCAAGTCATAGGTACAAACGAACCTCTTGAGGCAGTAGCAAACGCTGACGTAATTTACACAGACGTGTTTGTTTCAATGGGAGAAGAAGGTCTTAAAGACAAAATCAACGATTTCGAAGGTTTTCAAGTCAACTCCGAACTAGTTGATAATGCAAGCAACGATTGGAAATTTATGCACTGCTTGCCCGCACACAGAGGTGACGAGGTAACAGACGACATAATGGACCACCAAAATAGCATAGTTTTCGATCAAGCCGAAAATAGAATGTGGGCTCAAATGAGCCTACTTTCATACTTAGTTGATTATCCAGCATGGTCAGCAATGGGCGAAATGATGGGTATTGGGTTTTAGATCAAAGAATGCTTACTTGGGCAGCAAAGGCAAGTAAGCCTAGAAACATTCCAAGTCGAATTTGCTGTTGTGCCCTGAGGTCCTCGCCCCTAAATAACGGCCCATTTAAAGAAAATAAGAGAAATATTGCTGGCCCGTGGAATAGTATGTGGTGGTATTCAAATGGTCCGTAAAGATGAGCTAATCCGAGAACTACCATTGACAATAAAACGAACACGTAAGCGATTGCTCTTGCGTTCATTAAGCCTATGCGCATTGGTAATGTTTTCCTGCCCTCATCTGTATCGATATCTTCGCAATCCTTGACAATCTCTCTGGCAAGATTTGCGAAGAAAGCAACAACAGCAGCATATATCACAAGTGGTGTTGCGATATTTGAAACTGAAGCAGCGCCATACACAATAACTGCTCCAACCATCAAAGATATTGCAATATTTCCTAGCAATCCAAAATTTTTGGTTTTCGGCCCAAAATCGTATGTGGACATTAAGAAGGCTGCGGCTACCCATATCGCGATCATAGGGATTGGTTCTTCTACTAAGAATATTCCAGATATCATCAAGACTAGGCTGATTAAGGAAAACGAGATCCCTGTCCTCTTTGCTACACTGATGCTGATTCGCTCTGATGGTAGTGGTTTACCAGGCTTAGAAACTTTATCTATAGAAAAATCAGAGATATCGTTGAACGTATTTCCTGCTGCAATGAAGCACATTACTGAAGTGGTCTGAAGGGCCACGAGGCCAATAGCTTGGGAATCCCAAGCATCACCGAGGGATAGATGAGCGCCCAAAGGGACTGTCAACGCTGCAAGAACAACATTTTTTGGTCTTGATAGCTCAATGACCTCGCGCCACATCAGACCGATGGGGGATGCAAGTGGTAAATGGTTAGTTCGCTGCTAAAGCCCAAACGCAGACCCTTTCACGAAAACCAGCCATTGTTGTCCCCTCGGTGAGTCCTAATTTCTCAATTCTGCGATCTCTTGCAAGAACATTTCCGACCTGGTTCATTGTAGCACCCCATCGGAAACGCTTGTTTACGTGTTCAAGAATTTGACTAGTGTTACATATTCCATTTTTTTCTAAATACTCAACAATCTCATTCCTGAGTCTAGAAGTTCTACTCATCAAGCCTCACCTCTTGTTCGGCGTGCTAAGTTCTTCCATGTCACTGGAGCTTCTATCTTCAATGGCTGCCAATCCCAGTTGCCGTCACTAGAAACGATGTGTGTCTCATAGAGTTTGTTCATATTTTTCTTCTCCCCTGTGGAGACCATATCTGAGAAGTTTTTTTTGTTCTTCATGCATTGAAACTGAACAGGGCCAGTATATGAATGAAAGATGTAGAGTCGTTTGTGAAAGTGAATATTTGCAAAAGAGATACTGCGGCTTATTTTTTACTTTCACATCAGTGTGAATCTGAACAGTTTTACTCTCCGTTCAGAATAAATACGGGTGACAAGTCGCCTGTTCGTCGCTCGTATAGTGTAGTGGCCCATCATGAAGCCCTCTCGAGGCTTCGACCCGGGTTCAAATCCCGGTACGAGCACTTCTCTGAAAAAACGGTCTTAATATTCGATAACATCGCTGAGTGCCCTGATGCTAAGATTCTATGAAAGAACGATACATTATATATGATTTCAATTCGTTCTGGGTAACATGGGTACGTATGACGTGATGAATACTCGGCTTGAGCAGGTCGATATCATGATTACAAATTTCATGGAAAAATGGGGTATATCACTACTGAGATATTCACTTGGAATAATTTACATCTGGTTTGGAGCATTGAAACCTCTTGGACTAAGTCCTGCACAAGAATTAGTTGAAAATACTGTTTATTGGTTCGAAGATCCCAAAACATTTGTTCCGATACTAGGAGTATGGGAGGTTGTTATTGGCATCACGATTTGTATTAAGCCTCTAATTCGTGTAGCCCTATTCCTTCTTTTTATCCAGATGCCTGGAACGTTTCTTCCCTTGATTCTGTTTCCTGAGGTTTGTTTTACTGACTTCCCAATTGGATTAACACTCGAAGGCCAATACATAGTCAAGAACCTTATAATAATATCAGCTGCAATAGTTGTTGGTTCAACTTTAAGAAATAAAATGGATGAAGCATCTTCTGAAATATAAATCTATTAAATGATTTACTGAAAATTAATTGTTCAAATAATGACTGTGGAAAATAACACTAGTTTATGTTACAAATTGTGGAGGCTAAAATATGCAAACCCAGAAACTACACAGGTTGTGTCTCGGGGATGCTACCGACGTTTTGCTAAGAAAACTATCCATAAATTTCGCTGTGTTTGGATTTTTACTTCACCTCACATTTTGTTTTTCATATGATATGGGCTACTATGAAAGTAAGAATACAAATTACTTGTTTGACTCATATCTAGACTCATTGTATACACCGTTTTCTATTATTTTGGCATACGAGGTTTATGAACTAATCAGAGTAATTCCAGAATCTTTTTCAAACTCAATCGGTAAACAATTTGAGGTTGTAACATTACTTGTCGTCAGAGACATCTTCAAGAATCTATCAGATGTTCAGCCAAATGCTGACACGGTTTTCGATAAAGACATCTACTTTATTGCCACTGAGGCTCTAGCATTTGTTGTTTTGTTTTCAACTGCTTTATTCTTTAGATTTAGATTGGCAGCAACGCCAGTAAAATTCTATGACGGCGAGGATCTTGATAATTTTGTTAAGCAGAAAAGAGATTTAGCTTCCATTCTTGTTGTAATATTCATCATTGTTGCTGGGTTTTCTTTATACAACTGGACCACAGGAGTAATGGATGGAGATAGTGAACTAAACAGAGAAGTGTTCTTTTTGAATTTCTTTACGATACTAATTATGTCGGACATACTAATTCTGTTGATATCATACAGACACACAACTGATTTCTTGAACCTAGCCCGAAATACCGGGTTCATATTGTCCGCTGTTATTGTCAGAGTAGCAATTAGCACTAGTGGTTATTCCGGTGTTACGCTATTTATTCTAGCAGCTATTCTAGCGGCATCTGTCCTACAAATCAGTCTTACCCTTGGTAAGGAATTCAAACCAATAATTGGTTCACAAACATCTGAAGAGTAATTTGTTTTTGGATATATACACCGGTATATATCTAATTAGAATTAGCAAACGTCATGCTAGAATCTTTGCCGGAACATTTGACGGAAAGATGTGTCCTTGCAAATAATATCAAGGAAATTAGGATGGATGGTCCAGTAGTTGTTTGGCTAAAGTCATCACACAGATTCCATGAAAATCCCGCTATCGATATTGCAAAGCACATCGCTATTCATCACGATTTGGAAATGTTCGTTTATCAGGGAGTGGATGAGAGATATCCGCATTCAAATATTCGTCACCATAACATGTTACTCGATGCAGCTTCTGATATGGCCAAGAACTGCAAGGAAAATGATGTGAGTTATTATTTGCATGTAGCAAGGAAAGGTTATCGGCCAAAAGTCTTGCATGAACTTTCAAAAACTTCAGCGATTATAATCACAGACTTATTTCCGATGCCCCCTTGGAAAGATTGGGTCGATAACTTAGCAAAAAATTCTGATTGTCCTGTTTTAGAGGTAGACTGCCATTGTGTAATACCTATGCCTTTGTTTGGGAAATCAGTCGACAGACCATTCAAATTTCGCAGTGCTACCAAAAAAATGAGGAAGAAGAGGCTGGATAGACCATGGCCAAAAGTTAACGGAGTTGCCCAAAATCATTCAGGAAAATTACCATTTGAACCGATTGATGTCGACCTTATTTTGAACGATAAAATGAATAGATTTGAATTATTGAAATCGTGTGAAATCGACCCAACTGTTTACCCCGTTTGGAATCAAAAAGGTGGAGAGAATGCTGCGTTAGAGAAATGGTCTGAATATCTGGCAAAAGGTATTGGAGGATATGCTAGAAGAAGAAACAACGCAGCTGATTCCGCAGGTGTTTCTAGGTTGTCATACGCTTTCCATTATGGTTTTCTTTCTCCAATGAAAGTTGCAAGAGAAGCGTCTGCTCTAGGAACCAAAGCCGCCGATAAATATCTTGATGAGTTACTGATTTTCAGGGAACACGCATGGCATCACGTATACGCCTGTAACGATCCACACAGTGTTCAGAACCTCCCCACTTGGGCACTTGATTCATGGAGAGAAACTGAAGATGACGTTAGACCTGCAATAATTCCACTACATCGATTAGAATACGCTGAATCTAGCAATAAGCTATGGAATTATTGTCAAAAATCACTNACAAGACACGGAGAATTACATAACAACCTTAGAATGACGTGGGGCAANGCATTTCCTATCTGGACTTCAGATGTAGANACCTCNATTNTNATCTGTCAAATGCTNAATGATAAGTATGCTCTCGATGGAAGAGATCCNTCGTCAATAGTTGGGGTTCAATGGTGCCATGGATTATTCGATAGAGCCTTTNATCCAAGTATACCTNTTATGGGNGTTATNNGAAAAAGAGACCTAGAAACCCACGAATCAAGANTGGATACNGAAAAATACTACGCACATGTTGACAGACTAAATTCTCAGAAGAACCAACACTATGTTGTCACAGGAAATGGACTAAACCAGGCATATGCAGCTCGGGTATTGAAGGATAATGGATTGAGCGTTGAATTGTCTGTGGGCGACCAATTTCCCAATAGATTGATTTCTCGAATTGACATTAGAAGCGCTCCCTACTGGGTAAGGGATAGGTTTGATTCGATTCTTAGAAACTCAGATTCAAACGATACAAGCAACTTGGAAAAATCATTGATTTCAAACCCAAATAAAAATATTTCAAAGTCTATTGTTGCAGAAACAATTGATGTTTCTATAGATAAAGACGCCGATAATATCAGGGAAACATTAAGGAATATTTCCGATGTCTCTTGGGATTTAGCTAAGCTAGTTTGGCAAAAAAACTCACATATCTCTTAATTCCTCATTCTTCCTCACTAAATGCAGACAAGTGAGTTCTTAGAATAGAAATTGAATCCTGACTGTTTTCACTTTCCAAAATGTCTTGTCTAGTGTGCAAGTCGTGAACTACAAGCGACGTTACAGAATATACAGACTCAGAACTTTCGCTTATTACTTGAATCATTGGAGATTGTTCAATCCATTCGGAGATTGTTTCGTTATCGATGTTCATCATTACTCCAATACGTTTCAGAATTTCCTGCATTATAGAGGTAAGAGAATTTTGTTCTTTCTGTGAAAGTTCTGGAAGATTATCTAGATACTCTACTTCTGCACTGATGTATAATTTAGAATGCGAAGCCTCATCTGGTATCATTTGGATTATTGTTTCAAGATCTGGTAAATAACCATCCTCATTTGCAATTGGTTCCATCATAGGGTGGTCAAAAGGTGGAAGTGCAGGTTCTATAATCTGTTTTATTCTAAACCTTCGACCACCAATAATCTTCAAAAAATGATTACTTCCTTTAGTCTCGTGATGGACTATTTTTGCCTCGCACCCATAATCCATTGGGCCATCCCAGTGGTTAGTTGGATTCATAGGATTATTCATTATCAAACCAAAATTCAAATCTTCAAGAAGACAGTCATCCAGCATCTGGCGATATCTTGGCTCGAAGACTCTTAACTCCTGCACTTCACCGGGGAAAAGAACCATGGGTAAAACAAACAAAGGGAGTTGTGACATAAGTATACTAAGTAAGTCATATCTCAAATATGTTTGTTATGTAGTTGTGTCGAGATTAATCTAAAACACCACTTCAAATACTTGCTCGTTGAAATGATGTTATGATAGGGCGACTTGCAAAGATTGGTTTGTTGGGGGCAATCGTTGCATCTTTACTGTCTGCGCCGGCTGTTTACTCTCTACTTGATCTAGAGGCTAGTAATTCAAAAAATAATGTTGTAGCAAAAGTAGATTTTGCTGAAGGGACAAATCATTACAAACTAATTGAAGTAGATAATGGTGATAATAATGAGGAGCAGGTTGTCACTTACATACAACACGAATTTGTATTTTCGATTCAAGGTAATGCAGAATCGGCGGAATGGGACTTTGGTGACGGCAGTCAAAGTATCGGGCTAATTATTTCCCACCAATACGAAGAACCAGGATTTTACATCGTCACTGCCACAATACTAAGCGGAGATACATTAGTAGTAAACAAACTTGAGATTACTGTAAATCTGAAAGGCGTAGTTGAAGCTGATAATATGGAATGCACTTGTGCACCAACCGCAAAGGATACTCTAATTGATTTACAGGCAACTCCTCTTTCAGTGATTATGGATGGTTCTGTGACGGTTAAACACGACGGAAGTAGTGAACCATGTTCTTCGAGATTCCCATTCCAAGATTGTCACCTGAGGGTAAAACTTCAATGGACGCAAGATGGTCAAATTATTTTTGAGGAAACACTTTTTGATGATACGTTTCGAACAGACGAGTTAACCATCAATTACACTCTAGAATGGATAAACTACAACGATGGAGATGGATTACAAATTTTATTGGAAACAGATCAGTTTAGGGATTGGCATAAGCCTTCAGCAGAATGGTATAGCACTGTTGTTTAGAACACAAAACAAATTCACTCAAGCACATCATGAAGCCTGTGCATCGGTCCCTTCGTAGTTGAGATTTAAATCACATAATTTTCAGGGAGTCTTGCTCCGGAAGCGGGGTAGGTGTTATCCGGGGTGGGCGAGGGGTCGCCCGTTTGTACACACCTGCTCCACTATTTGTCATGAAAACAATTCTCAACCCAATCAAAATAACCCTTTGATGTTGTATAATCCCCGATTAATATCTGAGGTATATCATAAGGATGTGATTCAGATATTTGTTCAACTATTTTGTCTATAAGCATCGCAGATACTTTCACTTCAAGGGCCCATTCATTTTCTGATGCCACTTTGCCATCCCAATTATACATTGAAACTACACTTGAGTGTGAAACACATGCAGCACCAGCACTCAAAAGAGATTGAGAAAAAATGTTCACCTCAAACTCTTTCCAAGATCCCGGAAGCGTGGTTTTGATTAATTTGACAGTGCCGGTCATAGAATGGCGTCATAATTAATCGAAATGAATATTATGATTACACACATTGAAAAGTTTAGTCTCGCAGGTTATCTCATGGGCAAGTTGGCTGACTTGAATTGGAAACGCAGGTTTCTAACACAAACGCCAGGGGATCCAAAGGTTGGTGGTCAGTCCAGACAGGTTCCTGGTGCATGTTGGTCGAGAGTACGGCCAACGCCTGCTGTGGAACCTAAAATGCGTATGTGGTCAGAAGAAGTCGCAAGAGACTTAGATCTCGATACTAGGGAAGAAGAAGTTCTTTCCGGCGGGACGCCAATTGATGGGATGGATACCTATGCTCAGCGCTATGGAGGGCATCAGTTTGGGAACTGGGCAGGACAACTAGGCGATGGAAGGGCAATAACACTTGGAGAGGTTGATACAAAATCCGGAGTTCTTGAATTACAGCTAAAAGGCTCAGGTAAGACTCCGTATTCACGTTTTGCTGATGGCAAGGCTGTATTGCGATCTTCAATTAGAGAGTTTTTGTGCAGCGAGGCGATGTTCCACCTGGGAATACCAACAACTAGAGCCTTATCCCTAGTAACCACAGGAGAAATGGTATTGAGAGACATAATGTATGATGGAAATAGTAAACTTGAGCCGGGAGCAGTAGTTTGTCGGGTAGCACCAAGTTTTATCAGATTCGGAAGTTTTCAAATTCACGCATTGAGAGGAGATAAGGAAACATTAGAGAAACTGGTAAATCACACTATTAAAACTCATTTCAACAATCATAATGTTGACAATGATGAGAGCATAATCCTATGGTGCAAAGAGATAGCAAAATCGACTGCCGAAATGATTGCTCATTGGATGCGAGTTGGATTTGTTCACGGAGTAATGAATACTGACAACATGTCCATACATGGCTTAACCATTGATTACGGTCCATATGGTTGGTTGGAGGATTATGACTTGAACTGGACGCCCAATACAACAGACTCAGGAAGAAGACGTTATCGTTATGGTAACCAACCGGAAATAGGTGCATGGAACATTGCGCGATTCTTAGAATCTATTTCACCTATGATGAAAGACCCGGAAAAACTGTATGATGTCCTGGAATACTACGTTTCAAGTTACGAGTCGATAAGTGAATCGATGTGGATGGACAAGATAGGGATATCTAACCCTCAAGATTCTGATAGTAATTTCATTACTGAACTCAATGATTTGCTACAAAGAAGTGATACTGACATGACTATATTCTTCAGAGAATTATGTCACATAAAAAAGCCAAACATAGAGAAATTGAAATTTGCATTCTATGATTTTGAAAATATACCTGCTGAGGAATGGAACAACTGGTTAGAGAAATGGTGGTTAAGGGTCGAAGCAAGTCCAGACAGAGAAACTATGCTGAACTCTAACCCAAAATATGTATTGAGGAACTGGATGGCACAATTAGCCATAGATGCTGCTGAAAATGAGAATTACAAAATTTGTGAGGATTTGTATCAGTTACTAAAGAACCCGTACTCAGAACAGAAAGAATTTGAAAACGATTATTATCAAAAGAGACCAGAGTGGGCAAAAAATCGCGTTGGTTGCTCTATGTTGTCTTGTTCTAGCTAAAAAAAAGGAAGAAATAAACAGCCCATTATATACCCACCTACTAATCATATTCTATGTCGCAGGTCGAATCGAACACCAATTTCATGGTCAAGTATGCTCCCGGAGTTATCAGAGCCATCCAAATCATGATGCTCTCTGTAACCATCTTCTTGATGGCCAACTTCGTGCTAGCATTCCCAATGTCAGTAACAATATTTTTCTTAGCTCTCCCAGCGCTCATCATGAACATAGGCTGGTTGATGTTTGCGAGAGCTGTCTGATTTAGTTTATGTAACATCCCTATCTCTGGGATCGACGTAGAGTTGTTTTAAATCACGAAACTATTTCTTCTTTCTCAGCGTCCTCTAACAATATAAATTCAAATTCTCCGGTTTTGCTGTCGTAATCTATGCTTGCGAATATGGCCTTCATCTGTCTATCTTCAAACGGATCGTGAAAGTAGGGTTGATCTCTTCTGAAGATATTGAGTATTCTCTTATACTGGTCCATTCCCATCTTACCTGTTATCGTATAAACCGCAGATTCAGCGCCTTCATCAAGCAAATCATCTCCCTCATGACCTCTTATCACTGTCCTTTGCAATCTTCTCTTAACATTCATGTGAACATTGCAATCTTCTATGCGTTCCCATTCCTCTCCAAGAGTTGTAATGTAACATTCATTATTATTCATAAGTCTGCCTCCTGAGTTAATCAATCTAGCAATTGTTTTAGCATATCTTCAATAGTTTCAGGATTTGCTTCCTTATTTTTATTTGCAATACAACTTCGTCCTATGACTATACAACCAAGAAAAGAAAACATCTGACGCATAGCCATAATTACGTGAGCTCCTCCTCCACCGCTATGTGTTGCAAGCCCAACTTTTCGACGATTAAATAAAGCTCTGAAGTCATTCCATTCTGTTGACAACCATGCTACTGCATTGTTCAATGTCGGCGGCATGGTACCATTGTATTCTGGTGCAATTATCATCCATGATTCTGATTCGCCCATTTTCTGTTTTAATTCTGCCATACCCGGAACAACATCTAACTCCTTTGAGCGAGCCATTGTGAACATTGGAAAATCTATCTCCGATAAGTCTACGACATCTGCGTCGTGACCCAATTCAACTGACATGTCTGCAAATTTCTTTGCTAGTTCGTGATTCGTACCACCTGTTGCTGTGATCATTAGTATCTTGCCCATGACATGTCCAACACCTAACATGTCTCAAATGTGTCCCTTGAAAGTAGTCTAAAAATTATTGAAAGTTTAGTCATCAGTTTCAATGTAATAACACATTTACAATATTGCTCTAGTCAAAATTTATGTCAACTTCCATTGTTTCGCTTACAGAAAAACAAACAGGACAATTGCATCCCTCACTTATCAACCATGCCCGGTCTTTAATATCTAAGCCACTAGGTAATGAGATTGAAACCTCTAACTTACTTATCCTCCTTGGATTTGCTGCCATGTGTTTTTTCACACTTCCTTTCATACCATTGACATCAATTCCCCTCTTTTCCGCTCTTATGGCGATTATAGTCATAACACAACTAAGCATCGAGGTCGCTAGCAAATCAGTAGGAGAAAATGATTCACCTTTACCATTATTATCAGTAGGAGCATCTGTCAATAATGTAGCCCCAGACTTTGTATGTGTGGCGGTGCAACGCAAATTTCCATCATAAGTTGCGTCTATTTTGACCATTCACTCATCTCCAAACTCAATTTCATGTCCCATTCGATTTACTTTAGTTCTCAAATACTCCTCGTTTTCAGCATCGACTCCAACGACTAAAGGAACCCTTTGTGAAACTCTTATACCGTATTTTTCTAACTGTTTGGCCTTATCAGGATTATTTGATAGAAGGCAGACATCATTGACATTTAGAGCCTTTAACATTATACTTGCCATTTGATAATTTCTAGCGTCTCCTGGTAAACCAAGCATCAGATTAGCATCAAGTGTATCGGCTCCATGATCTTGAAGATGGTAAGCTTGTATCTTTGCGTGTAAACCAATCCCTCTTCCTTCCTGACGTAAGTAGAGCAATACGCCCCAACCTTTCTCTGAAATTGCATTAAGGGCCGCATTCAATTGCGGACCACAATCACAACGAAGTGAGCCAAATGCGTCTCCAGTCAAACACTCGGAGTGTACTCGCATCAATACAGGGTCAGGACCAGACATATCACCCATATACAATGCTACGTGATCAAATCCTGTTTCCTTTTCGTGAAATACTCGAATATTGAACTCACCATTTTTTGTTGGTAGACGCGCTTTGCTGGGTACTTCATCTAGATTCATTGCTTCACCTCAATTGTGTAATGAAATTCTCCTGAGTCTTCTAATGTCACAAGGAGATTATGCCCCATTCTATTGACCAGTAACGGAATGTCATGAGTTGTTTCAGGATCATCTGCAACAACAAGTAGTATCTCTCCTGGTTTCAGTTTTTGCAAAGCATTTCTTGCTTGATTTACGGGGACAGGGCAGTAATGACCCAAAACATCCAGTTTGTGAGTCGGCTCCACAAATAATCCGATGGGATAGGCAACTTCAATCCTCCCACAAGTGAGGTTTCATGAATGAGGTGACTTACTCCCCTGCATGGGCGAGGGGTCTGAGCCGTTCAACTCTGAGCCTGATGACTTATCTTGGGGTGAATTTGGCAAACTTTCGCTCGCATATCTCAGAATTCCAGTCGCATTACTGGTGGTTGAACTGTTCTATTGGTTCATTACACAACCAACAAACACACTCGGCTTTATTCAAGAATCTGAAGCTTGGATTTGGTATCATCTAACTGAATTGATTTATGGTAGTGGTTCAGCATCACTATCTGAATACAATGGCTGGACAACACTAGTTACCCTTCGTCACGAAAACTTCTACTACGATCAAGTTCGACTCTATGTATCTGATGAGTGCGCAGGAGTCCATGAAATGCTATTTATCAGCGTTCTAATCATGATGACAACAGGAGTTCCGCAAAGATTGCGTATAAAGAGTGCAATTGTGGCATGTGGCATTGTTTATGTCCTGAACATAATTAGGCTAATTGTTCTTTATCCTCTCGCAATAGATGGGTGTGCCGACAACCCAAATATGCTTGGGTGTGAACAGCCTATGCATGATTTCCATACTTTTGTGTACGAATGGGGTTTCTTGATTGTTCTAGTAATTATGTGGTTAATTTGGTTCAAATGGGTTAACGGTGGAGATAGGATAAAACAGGAGCAGTTAGCTAGTGAAAATAAGTGGAGATTCATTTACAGGAAAAAATGGGACCCATTACAAAAAACTGTCATGTTATCATCAATACTTCTGATTTTATTTTCGGTGATCGGGGTAGTAATTGATGATGATGCAATGGAGGCCAAAGAAACAAAAGACATGTGTGAAGGTTTGATTTCTGATCCTGTTGCTTGTGGTGATGCAAACGACAAATGGGCTCAAGAAATACAGACCGCTTGGTCACTTGCAACCGTAGGAATCTTAGGAATTGCGGCAACAATTATAACAATTGAAACTGAACAATCCAATTCTAAGTCTTCAGTAAATGAAGAAGGTTAGTTAATTAGTCAAGACTGATACTTCTAAGTCTTTACTTTTGAGTGATTTTATAGCAAGTGTAGCATGCTTTGAATGAACTTCAACAATTGTGTAATCAGTATCGAATGATATGTCACCAATCGCTAACTCATCACAATTTAGCGCACTAACAATTTGGTTAACAATTTGATTTTTGGAAAGTGATGTCGTTTCCAATTTTATTGGAACCATGCCAAATACATCTGCTACCTCAGAGTTATCTTCCTGTTTCTTGACAGGATCTCGGTCCACACCATCTGGCAATTCTGGAGCATCAACTTCGGACACATCAAGTGAATGAGTTGCAATAATTTTGCCCATTTGGGGAACATCGTCTCTTCCCACTAATGCCCAAGCCTCTCCCTTACGACCTATTCTTCCTGTTCTACCAATTCTGTGAACATAACTATCAACATCATCAGGAACGTCATAATTGATTACCATAGTAATTCCATCAACGTCGATACCTCTAGCAGCCACGTCTGTTGCTATAACGACACTCGAATTACCATCTTTGAAATTAGAGATGATTCTTTCACGCTGATTTTGTGACATATCCCCATGCAATCCCTCCACATTGAATCTATGTTTATTCAATCTCTGAACTAGCAACTCTACCATTCTTTTTGTGTTTGTGAAGATTATAGTTTGGTCATCTTCATCCATCCCAACCAATAATCGACCGACAACCCATAACTTGTTTGATCTGCCTACTCTTACAATATACTGTTCGATTGGAGGAATATCAAGTTGCTCCGTATTAGTTAATACAAAATCTGGCTCATTCATAAATTCATTAGCTGAATCGATGATTTCTTGTGGAAATGTAGCAGAAAATAGAAGTGTTTGTGAACGGTTTTTCATGCGTTCTACAACCCACATGATATCTGGGAAAAATCCCATGTCCAGCATTCTATCTGCCTCATCAAGAACGAAATATTTCGGATTGTCTAGGTTGATATGTTTTCGCTCAGTCATGTCCATGACCCTTCCAGGTGTGCCGACAATTACATCTACGCCAGCTTTCAGCTGACGGGCCTGTTTTTCAATATCTGTCCCACCGTAAACTGTTAGGATTTTGATTCCATAGTTGCCTTGAATGTTGTTTAACTCTTCAGCAACCTGATTTGCCAATTCTCTTGTTGGGGTTAAAATCAATGCTTGCAAACCGCCACTAGGATTGCAAGCATTCAAGATAGGTAACCCAAAAGCTGCTGTTTTTCCAGATCCTGTCCTAGCTTGCCCAATTACATCTCTACCCGAGAGAGCAATGGGGATTGTTTCCTTTTGGACACTTGTACAATAATCCCATCCTATTGAGTCTAAAGATGTGACTAAATCCTGATTGAGTGAAAAACTCGAGAATTTCGTTTTTGTGAACATATTGTCAACTCTTAACCCCTGTGCAAATTGGGTCACCGGGGTAAGTAGTGACCCCCTTATCCAAATCAGAAGTTCTCACTATCTTTTGCTTCAGCCTTCAAAATACCCATCCAGTACTTGAAAGCATTTCCACGTGTTAACGGTCTCTTCATCTGACGAACGTGCTCTAACATGTATTGACGAAATTTCAATGATTTGTTTCGATTTATCCCTTTTGGGGTTACACCGTCCCACAAGTCATTGAATTGCTGTTCTTTATCATTGAATGATTCCTCTGACATAGTCAAATCACCTTGAGCGATTTCGGCGACCAGCATTTCCCTATTAACGATGTCGTGAGTCACGTGAGTTTGGCTCTGATGGCGGAAGTTCTTCCAAGCCCACGGATTTTCCTTGACTTTCAGCAATTTCTCTATCGATCATAGGCACCTTAGGGGCTGGTGCAAGGAATGCATTCTTTTGAGCTTCTGTGCCTTCAATTTGTGCGTCAAATGCCATCTGTTGCAATTCTTTGCGAATATTCTCATCGGTTTCATCTCTTAGCAGTGCGTTACAATGATTCCTTAGTATATCATCACCCATCAGCCGAGGCAAAATTTTCACACATGCTAGCCTAACACTTGCATTCTTGTGACTACAACCCGCTAGAACTAGATCTCTCGCTCTTCCGTGATCGGTATCAAGAACTTCCACGCATCGTATTGCTGATAGCATAACTTTTGAATCAGAATCTAATATTGCCCTCTCCGCAAGTATTGTTGCAATTCTTTGTTCTTTGTGTGCAAGTGGTGTTAGGCATTTCGCTGCTTGTCGTCGTGTTTCTACATCTTCGTCTTCCAACGCCCAACCAATTAGATCCCATGCTGCTGCACCACCTTTGGACAATACCTTTCGCAGCAGACCCGCTGCGCTACGGCGTAAGTAAATTGAATCTTCTTGCAATAATTCATCGATGTGATCACATGCTACTTGTGGCCATGTTTGACACAGATCACCAAGACCTGCAAATGCAGCACTACTACGTTGTTTCATAGGGTGTCTTAATTCAAAAGCAAGCGTACTCTCAGTAGCAGATGGAAAAACCGGTACAACTGATTTTAGGCACTCACTAGCAGCTTTCCTTACTTCAGAGTCCTTATCATCAAGTAAAACCGAAAGGTGATCGAATAATTCATCAGGACATGTTTCTGCAACCCTAGGTAGGGCAAATAATCCTGCAATACGTATTTTCGGATCATTGTCCATCAAACAATCTAGCAGAATTTTGTGACCTTGATATGCAAGAGTGCCAGATAATATTGACAATGCTTTTATGGCATCAAATCGGTCCATATGGTAATCTTTTTCCATCCACCCGACTCTGTATGTTTCCATTTGACCTGTCGCTAGAGGTATCACTGCTTGTTGCGGTATTGCCATCCAAGGACCCTCTTTTTCAGACCTTTTCTTGGTCTTGCCTCGCCTAGTTCCAACGTCAATAGGCTGACCTGTACGAGGGTCGCGAGCAATATAGTCCCTTGACATGACGTGGGTCGGACAGTAGGGGAGGAAATGAACCCTCCTCTTTTTTGATTGAAAATATTCACAAAATTATCAAACCTCTCTAGGCGTACGCCCCCATATGGCCAGAGTCGTTTTGGTAGCACTCACCGTAGTTTTACTAATGCTAGTGCCATGGACTTCTACACAAACATATTTCCAACCGGAGGAGGTTAAACATTCATACCATGAAATCGACAAGTTCAATCAATCTGGTTTCTATCAAGATAATATTTACACCTCTGCTGATGGAGAAAGTCACATCTCACGACCAGACATTGTTTGGAATACACCATTTTACGGACTTACAACAGCCAGAACTGGTGCTTGCTCTGTGGCAATAGAGAGCTTAGAAGAAGTATGGCTAATTGGTGGAAGAATGGACCCAAACCCAAGTCAATCCGGTGATGAGGTCGCAGCCGATTTAATTGAAAAAATGGATAATGCAAACAAATCATGGATGCCTGCTCAGACTAATATGCCAACTCCACAGCAATATTGTGAGGCTGAAGTAATCGGAGATTCGATATATGTTATTGGAGATTGGAATAGAGGATCTAATCCCTATGAGGTGCCATCTGGTCGTGTGCAGATTTACAATATAACGACCGAAACATGGACAAATGGAACATCAATGCCGGCAGATAATGAGAGAGGTTTAGGTTCAATGGCCCAATTTGCTGGGAAATTGTATTATGCAGGTGGTGTAAGAAATGCAAACGCTAACGATGCTACAAACAGCACATACGAATACAATCCACAGAATGATACATGGACAAGAATGGCAAATATGACTCAAGCAAGAGCTTCTTTTGAATTAATCAATTTCCACGGAAAATTGTATGCAATAGGTGGATTTCAAGGAACACAAACATGGAATCGGCAAGGTCTTAGTTACGTGGAAAGTTATGATGTTGCCAATGACACGTGGACTAATCTAAGTTCTCTACCTATAGGAATTTTTGGATGGGCTGGCACCGTTTTGAACGATGAAATTGTCCTGATTGGAGGGTTTAATGGGGGAACGAAGAAGACTGTTTACCATTACAATCCCATAGAGAATACATGGCGTCAAGACGCCAACTCAATATCAAGTGGACATTTTGATCTTATTGCCGAAGAACTCAATGGAAGTATAGTATGGGCATCTGGCGAAAAGTCATCATACCCATACTATTCCTGGGGCCAAACATTTTCAGATGAAAATGGATACCAAAACTCTTCTTCATCACACACTGGATTAATTACTTCGCCGGTAATTGACCTAAGACCAAACCCCAATTCGAATGCGAACCTTGCCCAATTTACATTGTTAGGAAACAACACTTTTGGAGGAGATATTAATTTCCAATACAGATATGGAGTTGACTCTAATTCCGTCACTTCGAGTCTTTGGAAAGGTGTTGATGGATCTATAAATTCAACTTATCCAATTGGAATTACTGACATAGACTTGGATACAAATTCTAATTTTGTCCAATATCGCATAATGATGACTGTTTATGATATGGAAAATTGGGATGAACCCGATCTAGATATAATGCAAATTAGAGCAGACCATGCGGGATTCCATAGCTCATTACCTGAGATAATTCATCCCAGAGCTGAGACAGTAAACATACAGACTACACACGATCTACTAACAGGTGGGAACTACTCTCTGAGTGTTGCATCATGTATGAACAGTGGAGCTGTTATTGGACCATGGTCAAATATTCATTTTGAAAATAATACGTCAAGTTTGGCAGACACCCAAGGATTATTTTCAAGTGGTCAGGGAACCATCAGCTCAAGTTTAAACGGCGAGACGATAATAAATTGGTCCCTAAATTTTGGTGACCTAACTGGAATTTCCTATCTTTGCTTCAAATCTGTGTCTGAAGGAAGTAGAGTTACACAATACCTACATCCAAATCCAATTCCTGTTGATAGAATACTCGAAGTCCGCATTGCGAATTTAGGCGGGTTGTCCAACGGTGATGCTGTTACAGGAGGATTTCCATTATCTGTCGGAATTGATCATGAATTTATTTCCTCAGGTATCAAATTGTCAGGTGGGAGATTACAAACGAGATTGACTTTCAGTATTAGGGAGGTTGAAATGGGGGCAAACAATTACTCAGGATACACCAATCTGACAACTCCATGGACAGAATTGAATATTGCAAATACAACAGAAATTACCTGGATATTGCCATCAAACATTTCTGGCGAGGTAAGCATAAACATGGAAGCACGAAGTGATCATCCCTTACAAATTATCTCTAACAATAGTTCTTCACACTTGGTCTTGGATAATATGAATCCTCAATTGGTAAATACCATTCCGCAGGACAATAGCTACATAGACAGTAGAATTAACAGACAAATTTCAGTTACAATTGCAGATAACTCAGGGTTCGACCATGAGAATTTGTCAATGCTAATTTGGGTTGAAGGACTAGATGATGGTTCGAACAGTATGCCGCTAGATGGTATACCACAGAATACTGAATACAGAGTCGTAAATTTCACACTAGAGAATACCGGAAACTTTTGGTGGTTCAATACAACACAATCTGACGACTCTAATGAAGATAGGGAGTTTGTTCATTTCAAGATCCTTGGTATGGATAAAGTAGGCAATCCTGTTATGAATGATACAATTTCATATCAGACAAGGGATGCAAAAAATTCCGTTGTCAAGCAAATATACAACATTGGTCAAAGTGATTTATGGGAAGTTTCCAGAAATATTCACTACGAATTTGAAATAAGTGATGATAATGGAATCAGTGACCTTATTTCTATGACAATAGAATTAGGAGGAGATTCTGATTTTGGTGTTAAATATAATGTAGCTGATTCTACATGTTCTGTGCTCGATAGTAGAGTAGATTCAGGGGAAATATCATGTAATCATAGAATTCAAAATGACAATATGGTGATTTCGGTTATTTTGGTCGCTAATTGGAATATTGATATAACAATTCTAACCGAAGGAAATATCGACGTAATCCTTGAAGATAAAGATGGAATAAGTAAAACGTCATTCCAAAACCTTTGGAACTTCTCAAACGATTTTGATTTAGAAATATTTGAATTAAAAGACGACACTGCCCCAAAAAACTCAGAAATAACAAATCAATCAATACTTAGGATTGGGGACGAAATTCGTTTAATTGGGATGTTAAATCACTCTGTTTCGGGAGTTGCATATGATGGGCCTATATCCATGACTTGGGCAGGAACATTGCAAGGAGAGAATTGGTTCGGAGGTGGATCTCTGGAAGTAGAAAATGGAGTGATAAATACCACAATAATAATGCCAAATTCTGGTGGATTGATGGATTTCACCATATCTTTTATGGATCCTTTAAACATAAACAAAATTAGTAGTTTTGATGTACCGATATTCATTGTTGACGACGCAGCACCAATCATAATGCCTCCTAACATAGGGACTCTTTCAAGATACCATCTTGAGAATGTTGATATCTCTGTCAAGATTGAAGAAAATATTGCGTGGAATGGTTTACTGAATCTAACCTGTCAAGTGATTTCAACAGAAGTTGAATGGCAGCCTGTAACCATTTCAATGATTCCTCAACAATTGTTTCAAGGGAAAACATTGTTTTCATACAAATTTGACTTCTCTGAACTAGGAGACCCGTCTCTTCTATCACCTGAGGCCAAATTGGATTGTTGGGCATCTGGTTCTGATGATGCTGGTTTTGAATTAGTGGACCCATCATTAATTATTGAAAACACACCTTGGCTATCTACTACGTTGTCAAATGATGGACCTAACATAGAATTAGCGCACGTAGATATTAATGGAAAAATCGAGGCTGGTAAAGACATTAGAGTTGAGATTTCAATTCAGAACTCCGGTGAAAGTTTACAAGACTCATTCAATGTGTCAGTATATACCATATCAAATGGCGAAAGAACACTTGTAAGCAGATATAATCAGGCACAAATTGCAAGTGGTCAAGGAATAGTAAAGCGTGTTCTGGTCGAAGTCCCACAAGGAGATTGGGAACTTGAGGTTGTTGTAGATGAAGAACAAAATATCTGGGAGTTAAATGAAAACGACAATATGTATTCAAAGACATACTCGGAGCATGCTGATGAAAAATACAGCATATATCTCATATCTGCGATTTCTTTTTTTGCCCTTGCAGTAATCGGTCTATTACGCAGGCAGCGCAATTCTAAATTGAAAAAGGGCTTAGAAGATGAAAAAAGGATTGTTATCGATAATCAAAAAGAAGCAAACCAAAAACCTAGCAAAAAACCACGCAAAGGACCCCCTCCTAAAAAGTTGGATAATGCAGAAACTAATTTAGATAAAATTGGACTTAATTCTGCTATTGAAAAACTGGAATCAATCAATGGTTCAGAACAAGGGGTTTTGAAAGTTGATTCTTACCAAAATTTGCCAGGCGGGGGAGAATACATCTACTCAACAGAACAAACTCTCTACACAGGTAAGGGAATAGGTAAATGGCGATTAGAAAACGATGGTTCATTTACAAAAATTGGGTGATAATATGTCAGATAATTTTGATGATATCCAAAGAGTTTTGGCAATATGTTTTCGAACAGGGCAGGAACAAACAATCGACGATTTAGAACGGATTCTGTCGTTTGATATGGGATGGATGGATACAGAAACTGCACACAATGCTATCAAGTCACTGGTCTACTCTGGATGGATTTCTGATGACAAAGGAGTCCTATCGCCAAATTGTGAAATTAAGGGAATCGTTGCTCCTTTGGGTTGGCAGCCAAGACCATCTCGATTGCTTAATCCCGTTGTTTTTACTGCCAACGACCTAGATGTTAGTGATGAAAAAGAAAGTGATCTTACCAGTTCTGCCAACAATATTGAGACTGTTGCAATAATTGAAAAAGAAAATCTAGACCCAAGAGCTAGAGTTGAGAAACGACTCGTAAAATATATTTCAAAACAAACAAACATACCACCAACTGAAATAATTCGCAGAGGAGAACGAAAAATGAAAGCACTGAGATATTGTACTATGTGGCTATCTTTGTGCCTAATAAGCCGTGAACAAGGATTGGAAATGAATTCGATAATAGATTCATTCACTGGTAATTGAACTATTTTCTGCCATTAATAGTAGGACAGGAAGAACGATTATTGAGAGAATTAACGAAAATGTAACAGTTAATGCCGTTACCAGTCCAAATTGCTGAACAACCGGCATTGGAGACAGTAGTAGAACCAAGAACCCTAGCGCAGTTGTTCCAGCAGAGAGAATTAATGCCACTCCTGTTGTGGATAAAGTCTCCTCAAGAGCATCCCAGATATTCTCCCTTTTCTCTCGTTCAGCCTCAAATCTTCTCCACATGTGTATAACGTAATCAATTCCAATACCTAATGATAATGCGGTGACCATTACTGTTAACACATTCCATTTTAGAGATAAGAGGACCATCGAACCGACAACCCATATTGTGGCAAGAACAACCGGTGTAAGTACGACTAATGCAGGGACTGGTCTTCGTGTTAGTAGGAGAAGAACAAGGAACGAAACTGTGAATGATATGGCAGTGGAGGAAAGTTGAGAGGAATTCAAACCGTCTAGGACATTCTGGAGGGCAACTAAATCTCCAGTTACGTGAATAACAGCGACTCCTGAAAGTTCACTCCGCATTTTTCCGTCATCATCTTCGCTACCCAACTCTTCTTCAAACCACTCAACAACCCTGCTGGTATCACTAGATGTTGATGCATCTACCCTAATTTCTATTCGGATGAAAACTATACTTTCTCCATCTAGACTTACGGTTTTTGAAACTCTATCAGCCCAAGAGTCATTTGTAAATGGGTCAGCTGTTGAATCATTCATTGACAATTCTTGGAAAGCACCACCCAAATTTAGATTTGAACTGTCAATCAAACGCCCTTTAGATATGACCAACCCATACCTCTCCCCAAATTGCTTATCATTATCAACTGCATCATACAATACCTTGTAAGGACCTTCATATGAAGGACTGCCGTCTGAATTTCCTCCACCGACAACGTCGTGATTATTTGCTAAATCACTATGTAAACCCCGCATTTCTGTCAGAAGTGATTTATCATCTGAGATTGATTCCTTACCAGTCGAGGGCTCCATGAGGACATACACTACTTTCCAACCAGCACTTTCATACTCGGTTTCTAGTTGATTTCTGACCTCCATAATCTCCATGTCCTCATCTAGGAAATCAGACAAGTCAAATTCAGTCTCCAGACCCATTGCACCAACAATTGCAGCGCCTGTAATTATTAGGGCCATAATCAAGACAATAGCCTGTTGCGATCGCTGTAATTCAACTACCTTGCTTGCCAATTTAGGCATCCGAATTGGCTCATTTACTACATCATTCGATGAAGAATCTAAAACAACATGTAAGGCACCGACGACTACCGTGGCATTTACGAATGCAGAAATAACACCGACCGCAAGTGCGATTCCGAATGTTTCTAATGGAGGTAGAGGTGAGATTATGTTTGCCAAAAATGCAGAAACTGTTGTTATAACTGCTAAACCGAGAGGTGTGGATAATTTGGCACAAGCCCCCAACCATGCACTAGAAGCGTCAGAAACTTCGCTTCTAAAGGAGTTATATCTCCTTTGCAGATGTATAGAATAATCTATTCCTAATCCCAAGACTAGTGGGGCAACTGCAACCTCAAGTGCAGTAAATCTCGCTCCTGCTAGATTGAGGAACCCATATGTCCAAATCAAGGCTGAAGATAATCCAACCAGAGGAAACACTACCCCTTTCACGCTCCTAAATGATATTGCTAGGAGTAATACAACAACCAAAACTGCCAGCAGTATTAATGTTGCAAGATTGTCAAATGTTCCCTCGTCTATGTCGTGGGATATTAGGTCGAGCGAAGCTACCCCGTAATTCATCTCAGATTCTTCACTCAAATCTTCGAAGAGTTCCCTAATTTGATTTTGTTTAGACTTTCTTTCCTCGTTGGATATTTCTGGGTCAACCTGTAGTATCCAAAGGGTCGAGTCGGCAGAGAGAACTGGAGAACCACTCTCGCCATTTGATTGAATCCATAGACATATATCTGTTCCATCGAAATTTTTGTTTAGCATCCCGTCCAAGATGAATTGAGCAACTTCTCTTTGTTTAGAAACATCTCCTGGGCAGTCGGTTTCATTAACATCGATTAGCAAATCTATCATTTCTTCCCATGATTCTACATCTGACAAAACTGTCCCATTGGCCTCCTCATCTAATGCGATCTGAATAAGAGAAGGTGCAGTAATATAGTCAACAACAAAATCCTGCATTGCCTTACTTTTGTTCTTGACTTTCGCTAAATCTTCATCCATTTCAACGATTGAGGCCAAATCTAGAACGTTTCCGCCATCATCTCGGGTTACGTGAATGAACATCGGCCTAGTTTCGTTGGTGAAATGCTTACTTATTCTTTCATGAGCGTCAGCTGACTCGGATTCTGGAGCAAAATCAGAAAGATCTGTGTGGAATGATGGAGTATTAACGAATGCTAAATCGGCTGCCAAGCCGACAGTTACCGCTATTGAGAAAATCAAAATCGGCCAAGATAATTTACGGAAGTTTTCCGATTGGCTCCGGAACCTATCCTCAATCGATTCCGAACCCACAATTGCCGGGGGTAGGAATCAGTACTAAAGCGAGCCGGATAGATTTACAAAGAAAATGTTGATTTTATCTTAATTCAATCAAAACACTCGATACAACTCACAAGCCAAAGGTTCATGAATGGGAGGCAAGACGGGGGAGTCGTTCATATGCCTGTTAAAGTGTTAGCAAAGACCGACTCCGAATTAAGGGTGAGATTCATTGGAGAGACACACACATCGCTCCAAGTATTGCGCGAAAGACTAAACAGCGACAAAGGGGTTGACTATGCAAATTACTTCCCTGGCCATCCAGACCTGGATGAGCCTGAATTTTTTATTCGAACAAACAAGGGCATTAATCCAGCCGACTTACTGAAAAAATTGATTGGAGATATCAAAGGTGATTTCTCCAAAACAAAACTCTGAGTTGGGTAATTCATGTATGGTGAGGATAGCCTCGCTGATTCTATCGGCTTAACAGGCTATTCTGTCGATGGCGATGGTATAGGTGGTGTCCTAAAGTCTCGAATAGCTGATTTTAGAGTTGACGAGATTTCTACTAGCGTCAAAATCGATCCTCGAGGCAGATTCACGGTCGCAAATATTACCCTAACAAACTGGGAAACCAACAGGTTTGTTGGAAAACTAGCTAAAGCATGTGGTATCTCACGAAATAGAATTTTCTTTGCTGGGACCAAAGATAAAAGGGCGGTTACAAAGCAAATCTTCGTCATAGATGCACCGCAGAAAAGAGTTGCAAAAGTGGAAATGACTGATGTTGAAATTGAGATTCTAGGTAGAACTCACCAGAAAATCGGGTTTGGAAATCACAAAGGAAATCGATTTACTATTGTTGTGAGAGGTTGTTGTGATGAAAATGGTCAACCAATCGGTGCTAAGGAAGCTCTCGAACGAATTGATACAATCAAACAGTCAATGGAAGAAAAATTAGGCAATGGATTGTTTCCTAACTGGATTGGACCACAAAGATTCGGTTCAGGAAGACCAGTGACACCAATTGTTGGAAGGGAAGTCATAAACAACAATTGGGAAAGTGCAGTTATGACCTATCTGACACTTGAAGGTGATGAGAACGAAGAAGTTTCAAACTTCCGCAAGCACGTAAGAGAAAATGGAATTACGCAAGAAGGGCTGGATATAATACCACACTGGTTAGGATTTGAGAGAGATATGATGCGTCATATTTTAGAAAAACCTAATGATTGGGTTGGTGCATTTCGTCGACTGCCTAATAATTTGCAGCTCATGACAATTCATGCACTTCAATCAGTTGTATTCAACAAGACCATAAAAGCACGACTGGACAATGATATTTCACTATCCTCACCAATAGATGGTGATATTGTAGGAAGAGTTGACGATAATGGCCAATTAGAAACATCAACTATGGTTGCTGTTGAATCTAGGACCCTAGAAAGAATTTCAAGAAATTGTAAGTTAGGTAGATTAGCAATTACAGGCCAACTACCTGGGACATCAATGATGAAGCCCAAAGGTGAATTTAGCGAAATAGAAAAATCTGTTATTGATTCTATGGAATTATCCCAAACGTCATGGAGAGTTGAAGAAATTGGAAGATTGACTACTAAAGGAACGAGACGGGCAATGGTCACGAGTTTTCAAGATTTTCAATTCGAAGAAGTTCCAATTGCCGGAGAGGAGACGATGGGAGAGAGATGGAAATCTGGAGTGAAAGATGGAGAGCTTTGGCACCCTGACGGTGCGTGTATAAGATTCAGATTCACTTTACCATCGGGAAGTTATGCAACAACACTGCTGAGAGAGTTTATGCGAGTGCCACTTAAGCAACTCTAGTATTGATCAAAGTAGTCCCATTGAGAGAACTTCAATTTCTCCAGTTCCTCTGATTGAGCGCATCTTATCTTCAAAAATATCCGATAATCCAGAACCATCATTCATTACAACATGAACTTGAATATACTTCAGACCGAAGGCTAGAGGCTTCGTCTCGCAGAGTTGAACGTCATATGTTTCATCTTTCAAAGCCATAATTTGAGGGACTATCTCATCGGCTGTGACATCTTCGACGTCTGAATCAGGCATAACTTTGTATGTTAGTGCTACCATTCCCATATTATCACCTTTTTATTATGGACCTTGGAATCCACAAGGGCAGACATATGCAACTCCTTGGTTGCGACATCGTGGACTTCGGCCTATTGGCGCTCCACATGTTGGACAGGGAAAAGTGGTCGAACCTTTATCCACAAGAGGGACTCCGGAGGCTGTGCATACAGTTGCTCGCTCAGTCATAATTCGACACCTCGTAACGGCCATGCCACGACCTCCCCTTCTTTATGGTTGCGTGAGAGAAAATTTAGGAATCTATGATTGTTAATTTTCCATTTTTTCCAGTAGACACAACAATCTCTCCGTTTTTGGTCCGACACCAGCCGTTCTCAATTCGTATTATGTCACCTGTTTTTACGTTATTTACCTGATTGTCCCATAACACAATTCCTACAATTCCCGTTTCGTCTCTTCCGCATGCAGCAGCCAGTTGGCCTGTGTAATTCGCAGAACTCACAAGCCGTCTTGGATAAGTCCGTAGAACTACTAGTTCTAATCTCGAGATTGACTTACCAGGAGTTAGTTGTGTAACCAAGAGGCGGTTGGCTTTCTGAGATTTATTTATATCAACATTATTCATGTTTCTTAGTATCGAATTAGTTGTCTGGTCGTAAACTCGTGGTATGTGATTACTCGATGTCATGAAAACGAAACAAATTCTTCAACCCAGATAAAGGATTCCTCAAGGCCTATGTAAAAATGAAAATTCACTCTTTAGGAGTGGACTTTCGCCTTACAGTAAAAGTGGATTTAGCAGGCTCAATATCGTCTGCTGGCTTCAGACCTCCTTCTCTATGCTCCAAGGATTTTTCGAACGCAGGAGTAATCATCCAATCCGGACCACGCTTAGGTGTATGAAATTTACAGATTAGATATACTTCTGAGGATGAATTGCGACTTGCCATTGGTGAAAATCTCTTGATAGTTTGGAAGTGTGGTTTGACTAACGCAATCAGCTCTTCAACCCCACTACCTTGGAATAGTTTCGTAACAAAATGTCCACCATACTTCAATATTGGTAAAGCAAAATCAAAGACTTCTGCAACCAACATAAGCGAAACAGCTTGATCAATATCCCATTTCCCAGTAATATTTGGGGAAATGTCAGATATTACTACGTCGATGACTTCAGTATCTATCGAATCAAGAACCCTATCTTGAGATGATTTTTCAGTTATATCTCCCACAAGTAAATTTGCGCCTTCCACGGGTACACATGCTTGTAGATCAATGCCCACAACCTTACCATTCTCCCCCACTAACTCCACAGCGACTTGACTCCAACCTCCCGGGTGGCAGCCCACATCTAATACACTGTCATCGACTTTGATTATCTTGTGTCTGTCTTGTATTTGCTTCAATTTGAATGCGGATCTTGCTCTATAACCGCTAGATTTGGCCTGTTTGCGCCATGCATCGCGCTGATGATCTTGAACCCAGCGATCTACCAAACCCCTCTCCTCGATGCTATCAGGAATTATCTTAATGATAACTTCATGCACAAGTTCTAGGTGCGCTAAAGTGATGCGACAACTATGTGCTATACTGGCATTATTCCTTCTGGTTGTTCCATCCACCTCTGCACTTGTTGATGACAGCGAGCAGGAACACTATCTCAAGAGGACTATTCTGGTTGAGGAAAGAACCGCAATATGGTGCGAAAGTTGTGCTGAAATCGATCCTGAGTTGGAACTAGTAGCCAAATCACATGGCGCAAGGACCACGATAGTGGGTATACACGTAGATGACGTATTCGCCAATGATGCCAGTTTAAAACGAATCGAATATCAGAATTTAAACAATAACGGCACTTATGGCACTCCAACTTTCTTTGTCGATGGCCTGAAGACCGCTGAAGGTTACGATGCATGGAGTGATGTCCAACAAAGGATATTATCACAAGAAAATAAGAGGGGAAGCCCTGATGATATGTATTTTGAATTTTCAAATGACACATTCTTATTGCCCACACCAGAGGAAGGTCAAATCTCATTGATGATTTTGGAGCACGAGAAAAAAGTTCCAATAGATGCAGAAAACCCTGGAGAAAAAACAAGAGATAGAGTCCTAATAGGATTGATAATCAAAGACACAAATGGAAATGAATCATACTACGGTGACACTACATTGCCAGATGTTTGGTCAGTAGTAATGGTTCACGAACCTGCTGAGGGAGGTGAGCCTTGGGGAGTTGTAGAGATATCAAATCGAGATTTTGAGGATGGTGATGAAAATTATCTACTCATAATTGTTATTTTGTTCTTAACCCTAGGAGTTTATTTGGTATTTATTCACTCAGAAAAATCCCTAATTCCGGAAGAAGAATAAAGAAAATATGGTTTTTTGGGTTTGAAATTTGGTTATTTCACCGAATTCCAGCCCATTTTGATGCATTATTACCGAATCTTTGATAAGGCTAGGCCACAATAGGAACACCATGAACCCAGAACATCGATCAGCAGGTGATAGCGATAGTAGTGGTGTTAAATCATGGATGGTAGAATTTACAGTCCAGGATAATGGGAGAGAGCAACGCCATTTGACACTGATTAGGGCTGAAGATATCCATAACGTACACAGTCAGTTGTTAAAAGAGCTCAAACACAGCTATCAAGATAGGGACAGAGTTGATGTCACTGTCCACAGAATTGAACCTGTAAGCACCTACACAGATGCCCTCCTTTTCGAAGGTATATATTCACCTTAATTTGATGTGTAAGTGATTACAATATTCTGGTTGTCTGCAAGAATCAAATTTTCATAATCAGTGTTAACTACTCCATCAACCGTCATTTCTATGGTTCCATCGCGCAAATCAAAGATACCCGTTTCGTTGAAGTGCTTCCCCCATACATCAAAGAACACTTCCAGGGGGACATCTTCTGCTGTGTAGTTTTCAACGTGTAGCTTACCACTTGTATCGTGGGTATGAACCATGTGCATAGCGTCTGGACAAATATCGGTGTAGATTCCTGCATTTTGCTCTATTTCGTACTCTTCACCGTCTATTATTATGGTAAGATACGGATGTATATGCATCCCCATTGAACTATTATGCTCTGTCAAACAGTACTCTCCGAAAGGGTGTATTGCATCCGCAGTGCTGGAATATTGGCTGTCATTTTCTTCAGATGATTTATCTTCCTTAGAATCGAGATCTCGTTCAATCACCAGCATACCAATTAGCAACACAAGACAGACTAAGGTAAATCCTAGCCAATTGTTTGAATCACTCATGGTCATTCCTCTTCTGTTGATAGTTTTGGAGCCACATAGCCTCCACGCTTTCTTCTTTCTCGCTTTTGAGTGTCACCTGTAAAACTCTTTGTTCCACTCGGCCAATCACCTGTTTGGTGCATCGAAGACAGTTTGAATAGTCCAACTGTTCCGGTTACGTGCGCAATATGTGCAACAGTACAGAACTGACAAATTTTCCCTATCTCATACTCTGCATACATCAAGTATAGTATAATCAGAATTCCAAAAATCGCAAAGTTTCGTCCCAATGCTAGATTGCTTTGAACCCAACTTGCTGTTGGTTCTTTAGCTATCGATATGATTATCCATAGGAACACAGCAAAAGCGATCATGCCTAAAAGGCCCCAGGGTAAACCAATAAACGGCATTGTGTTCCAGTCATTGTTACCAATCACACTCGCACAATCACAAACGTCACCACCAGAGCAAAACGCTCCTCCTCCCATCTCTTGGGCTTTGTTGTGCATCCAAAGTGTATGTGCTGAAATTGTAAAACCACTAAACATAATCAGTATTAATCCAGCAATTGAGCGGCCAAATTTAGTCTCTAGTGAAGGATATCTGGTTAACAGTGGTTTTATGGCCATACTTTGCCCGAGTGGCGTGAAGAAACCTATTCCTAGAAGCAGGATAGTTAGGTGAGGAATTAGACCAGTATCAAAACATTCTAAGCCAGCAACCATCAAACAACACCTCTTGGGATTAAATCGTCCATAGCTTCCCACACAGTATATCCTTGGTTAGCTTCTGGTGTCGCATACTGAATTATCCCGTCTGGAGAAATCAGGAAATATGTAGGAGTTCCCAACTTACCCCAATCATCTTGATATGTATTATCTTGTGCATCCATGTATGGGAATTCGTGACCAAAATCCTCTCTGAATTTTATGATAATATCTCTACCATACTCTTTACCCTCAGTATTTTCATCCCAAAGCGAGATAGATACAGCAACAAATTCTACGCTTACATTGCCCGGAGTGGACCGTGTAGGATTGTCTCCTAACCACCGATTTTGTTGAGTGGGGAAATCCTCTTGCGCAACGGTTTGGCAATAACCACAGTTTGTATCCATAAACTCCACCATAGTCCATATTCCTCCTTTATCCTCTGACCATTCGTCATCGATGTTATCAGCTAGGTCAAAATCAACCCAACCATCACCGTCGTAAATTTTACCTTTCAAATCAGGAGCTCTATCACCTACACCTATGCCAGTGTAAACTGGGTTAGTAGTAAGTGCGATGTATGTAAAAGCCACAACGAAAATCACTGTTACAATGATTAATCCATCTGACCTTGCACCCGCTTCGTTACATTCATTTTTGCCTATCAAAACATCACCCCATTATTTCCTTTATCAGGACTCTTGCTGTATATGCCACAGCATCTTCGCTATCATAGTTGACCTCAAAACCAAGACCTTGCAGGCGTTTTATGTCTAGCATTGCTTTTGGAATATCCCCTGCCCAGCCTCTGTCACCACCAGTGTATTCAATCTGAGCACTTTTACAGCCTGTTTCTCTAATGACAATCGCTGCGATGTTTCTTACACTACATGTGTCATTTGAACCTAGGTTGTATAGGTTCATTGGTTCGTTTGTATTTTCAACAACGTGTAGCATTGCATCTACGCAGTCACCAACTTCCATGTATGATTTTTCTTGCAAGCCGTTTCCTAGAACCTCTAATCTATTTGGATCAGCTTTTAGTTTGTGTATAAAGTCAAATATTACTCCGTGCGTTCCACGTTCACCTATTATGTTTGCAAACCTGAAAACCCATGCCTGCAGTCCAAATGTCCCTACAAATGCACCAATGAGTCCTTCACTGCCTTGTTTAGATGCGCCATATAAAGAGATGGGAATGCAAGGGCCATGATTTTCAGGTGTAGGCATAGGTGCATTTTCTCCATAAACAACTGAAGATGATGCGAATGCGATTTTATTTACATTATTTATTCGCATAGATTCCAACACATTGTAAGTTGCGATTGTTCCTTCATTGAGGTCTGTATTTGTAATTCTTGTTCCCAGCCTAATATCTGGGTTGGCGGCAAGATGATAAACAATGTCAATATCATCCATCAGTGGAATAAGGTGCTCCAGATTTTTTAAGTCGATATTATGGAATTCAACGTTTCCTGAATCAATGTGCGCCTGTATAAAGTCTAAGACACCTGAGGAGAGGTTGTCAGCTACAACAACACTATCTCCCCTGGATACCAACCTGTCTACTAAATGAGACCCGATGAAGCCAGCCCCACCGGTTACAAGTGCTCGCATGTCTAAGTCCTAACTTTTCTATAATTTAATATTCAGTGTAACATAATAAATTCACTTTCATCAGACCTGTCAACAATATCTTCTATGTGTTTTGGCTAATTTTTGGTATCAATGCGAGTGGAACGGCGCACTAATAATACCAAGTTCCAGGAGTTGAAAAAATGACAAAAAACAACACAACAAACGAGCAAGAATATGAAAACACAAACACAAAGTTGGTCGGGTTTGCACGAAAATCTAACGCAGGGAAAGCAGTAAAGCTTTCCATTAATACCACAGCGTTTCAAGATTGTGCAACCTTCGTAACAAGTGATGGTCAGACTTACGTTCAATTGATAGTTAGTTTGAATGCTATGTCAAACCTTATACAAGGAACAAAAGCGGTTACATCGATCAATCACCTATGCGATTAAGGTAATTCGGATCACAGGTCCGAATGCTTGTTATAGGATTATAAAGACAACATTTACGATAATATCGCCGAATGACATATATTGGTCTAGATAATACGAATATATATGGAAACATCCAGTTTTGGTTTAAAAAAAATCGTTGCTGGTTTACCAATGTATAACGAAGAAGAAACTATTGGTTCTGTTGTAACACAAGTAAAACGTTACGTAGATAGCGTGATTTGTGTTGATGATGGTTCATCAGATTCAAGCGCAAAAATTGCAGAAGCTTGCGGCGCTTTGGTGCATAGACATAGGGTCAATCGAGGTTACGGCGGGGCTTTGAAATCACTTTTCGCAAAGGCTAGGGAATTAGAAGCTGATTGTCTGATAATTCTAGATAGCGATGGTCAACATTTACCATCTGACATCCCAAAGTTGTTGGAACCTATTGGTAACGGAGATGCTGATTTCGTCATTGGTAGCCGATTTGTTGAGGGAGGTGGAAGTGAAGATATGCCAGCATATAGAAGGCTGGGCATAAAAGTGATCACAGCAGCATCTAACTTGTCAAGTGATTTAGAAATCCAAGACACTCAGTCGGGCTTTAGGGCATTCTCAAAACTTGCTATTGAAAGGTTGAGATTCGATTCTGAGGGTATGGAATTATCTCTGGAAATGCTAGAAGACGCACATGAGAAGAATTTGAAGATAACTGAAGTTCCCACAGTAATACGTTATGACGTACCCAAAGGCAGTAACTTTACCGCACTTTCGCATGGGTTTACAGTGCTTGCTTGGGCAATGTTATCTTTGTCCCAAAAGAAACCATTGCTGGTTTTAGGACTTCCTGGATTCGGATTATTCGCTGCTGGGGCGGCGATGGCATTGAATGCAGTAAATGGCATATCGGATTCTGTTGATGCACTTGTGGGGCCCGGTTTAACTGCAATATGGATTGGAGTTTTAGGACTAGCAATGATGGCTACAGGCCTTGTTTTGCAATCCGCAAGGAACTTCCTAAGGCATCTTTTGATCAAAGAATTTGGACTTGCTTGATTGCAATCGAACTAGCATAGCCTTCATGGGTTTGATTGACATGCAGGTGAACATGGGAGGTTACAAAGAACTGTTTGGGGAATATTCACAGAGAGTTCGAGAGAAAACGGACTCCCTACTGGATGGTGCCTACACTCAAGTGTTAGCTCAACCCAAAACAACTCTAGTGATGCTAATCATACTGTCTGCATGGCTAGGTAATATCGGTACAAATTTTCAGGATCAAATTGTTGATGATGTAGAAGTCTTCCTTCCAGAGGGGGCTGAATCAACCGACCTCCTGCTTGAGGTTAGAGAGGAGTGGTCAACGGATGTCGGATTTATCTACATCAAAACCCCCAATGCTGACGACCCAGCATTGTTTGGCGACGATTATAATGTTACTAATGTCGATATACTACATGAGATATCTTGGATAGAGGGTGATGATGAAAATAGAGATGATAGCCAGACCAAGAGAGGGCTAGACTGGAACAAACTCGATCATGGTAAAGAAGATGGTGTGCTCTGGATTATCTCTGTTGCCCAGATTGTAAAGGAAATCAACTCTAGTGATGGAAGATTTAATGCAGCAATGTGTAAGAATCCTGGGGAAAGGCTAACTTCTCAGCTTATCGATTGCAATGCATTAAACCAAATTCCAGGAGGAGACGGAGGCTTGTATGCTATTCCAAATGAGCAGCAACGGATTGATGAAATAGTGAATCAATCAAATGGGTCGCTCGAATCTCTCGCCAAAGACACAAATGGGGACGGAGTATGGGATACCACTGCTGTCTTAGTTGGAATGATATCTGCAAATCAAATAAATGAGACAGGAATTTGGAGTGATTACAAAGAATTCTTCGCACACATTGACAAAATCATTGCCGTGGAAAACCGGCCAGCAGAGTATCGTTTCACAGACATGACACAGACGGGATTGTCAAAAATACTGGAAGATGTATCAGACGCCATATATTTGGACCTCTTGAACATGATGCCAATCTCATTATTTTTGACCGTGCTCATAATAACTCTACTGCACCGTTCTTGGAAGGTAGTGATAATTTCTGGAACCCCTATCGTAATGGCCTTAGCCGTCACATTTGGAGCATCGGTTTTGCTTAAAATGACACTTACTCCGATGATAATTGCAACATTCCCTATACTAATCGGCCTGGGTGTTGATTACGCCCTCCACATGGTCAATCGTATAGAAGAAGTTAGACGTAAACGCATCGATAAAGCTGTTGAGGATAATGAAATAAGAAGAAGGAAAGGTCAAGTTCTACAAGAAGTCCCAGACTTATGGGATCCAGAGTTTTACCGATCATGCGTCATGGAAATGTCAAGAACAACTGGAATTGCAGTAATGATTTCGGCTGCTACAACCGTAATTGGATTTTCAGTGTTGATTTTGCCCAATATTGTCTCAATAATACCTATACGCTCTGTCGGGATGACCTTGGTAGCAGGAATAATTGCAACATTAGTCTTCTCGATGATATTGGTTCCGGTATTAATTTGGTTACTAAAGTTCAACAAACGAACTAATCCTCCAATGTGGGGAACTATCTCAAGAGTTCCTGTAAAAAATTTCGCAGTCATAATAATGTTAGCTGGGCTAATCACGTTTGCTGGCCTGACAAACCTCGATGAACTTGATAAACCAATTACTGGTTCAGATCAGACTCCAGACAACATACCATCTATGGAAGCAATGGTTGAATACTCTCAAACATTCTCAGGTGGACAGACTTCTCTCTTCATATTCGACGCTTCAGAACACGTAAATGATCAGGAAATGAAAATACGTTCCTTAGCGGTTCTTGATGCTATGGACCTGGTTGAAAATAAACTTGCTGAGATACCTTACACAAACACTACGAGTTTGATTACGTTCCTAGAGGCCATTCCTGTTTCGCTAACAGAACCAACAACTGGTGTTTCATTGTATGAAGGGTCCTTGTGGGAATTATTGCATGAAGAATGCTGGGAATCAAACGAACCAAATTGCGCTACTTGGATGCTTTTGGATGCTACCTCAACAGATGGAAAAGGAAGAGAACACTTACGTAAGGACATGGTCAATGTTGCTTACGATACCTTGTCAAAAGAGGTTCAATGGATGTTGAGTAATGAAGCCGGAAGTAAGGCATTGGTATACGTAACACAACCTTACATGAATCTTGACAATGCAAGTCTGCTACGAGATGATATTGATCTAAAGTTGAGCGAGGAAATGAACGAACCAGGTATCCGAGTATCTCCTTTAACCGGAGGATTGCCTGTGAGTTTGGACATCAATGAAGGAATACATGAAACACAAAGCTACACAACATTGCTCACGCTTTTGATACTTACAATAGTGCTTTGTTTTGTATTTAGATCCTTCAGATTGGGTGTGCTTACAATGATACCCGTGGCTACCATAATAATCTGGCAGCCACTATTGAT
The DNA here is from genome assembly GCA_002710015.1 of Methanobacteriota archaeon. GTDB lineage: Archaea > Thermoplasmatota > Poseidoniia > Poseidoniales > Poseidoniaceae > MGIIa-K1. The sequence goes on from PAOW01000019.1 coordinate 36,840, forward strand.
GAGTTCGGGTGATGTAAACGTGAATATTTTCACTGCAATGATAGGTACTATTGTGTTTGGAATAGGTGTAGATGATGCCATACACGTCATGCATAGAATCCAAGAAGAAGGGGAGTCTGCTGTCGGGATGACTAAAGCAGTAGAGAAAACTGGTCAAACGATCTTTGAAACAACAGCAACAACCGTAGCAGGTTTGGGTGCGGGGTTCTTTGTAGCATTCCCTGGCTTGGTTAATTTCTTCATTTTGATGATGCTCTTGATAGGATTTGCATTCTTGACAAGCGTGTTCTTACTGCCAGCTTGTATTACCGCTGAACATGTAATTAGGAGAAGAATAAAAGGAGAATCTAGGTTCATAGATTTCGGTGAAGGTGTTGTTCTTGCTGATGAGAATATGAAACCTGTTGACGCAATTATTGAGTAATACCGGATAAAGCTTTATTCCACAACAAGATGAAGATATGTTATGCAGAACTTCTTCAAGAATGTAGATTTTAAAAACATCAATACGTATCTAAAATTAATTTTGTTCATACTCGTTGCTAACATTATCGGAACGAATATTTTCATCCCTGACTACTTTGGATTGGATTTGCCATGGCACATTTGGAGTTGGAGCTTGATAGCAGATATTGTATTCATTTTCACAATGTCAGCATCGCTACTCATACCATTGGAACTTCATGCAAGAAGTAATTTCTTTGGAAAAACAGCGGCGTATGGAATTATGTCGGGCATTATGGTTTACATTGGTTATCTCGCGAGTTGGTATTTTGTTTGCTTACTTTCTGATGAATGGGATTTAGATGATTATGGATGGGTATTTTACGGTTATTGGGGAGCAATTGCCTGTGTGATTACATCTATGATAATTTTCAAATCAACGAATGAGCAAAAAGTGGAGAATGCAGGGAGTAAGCCCCTTTCTGTTCCCTTTCGGTGACTGCATTCAACTAAGCATCCTACCTGTCCCTAAGCGTGCAACGTTAACGGGACTGTTTGGACTTGCTCCAGTGGGGTTGCTCGTCTCATCGACATTATGGCAATCTCGTCCCTTCGGATTCATCGTACACACCACATATCGTTCGTTTCTGCACCATTGACCGATCCATTTCTGTATCTCAACTTGTGTCGACCACTCGCACTGTGGAGAGGGGACTTTCCTCAGACTCGGGGTCTGTCAGCAGTCCTCCTGCATCCTCCATTGACCCGGAATTACTCTTTGCATTTCAAATCATTGATTTAATCAAAGTCATCATCGTGCTCACCTTCTTTGTTTGATATAATCAGATAACCAAGTAAGCCAACCATCAAGAATACTATGATTCCAAATCCTGTGAGCATGGGTGTGCTAGCGCCTTCTAGGCCTTCTATGACGTATTCTGAATCTCCTTCATCAACTTGCAAAGGTAATGTTCTCTCTGATATTCCATCTGGTGTCGTAACTTCGACCCATGATGCGCCAGAGTATTCTGGAATCCATTTTACATTAAACGATACTGAGGATTGTGAAGGGACTGAAACCATTATTGAATCGATTAATCTTCTCTCATTCCCATCCTCTATTACCTCAACATTGACCCTTGTTGAACCTGTCACCATACCTGTGTTTTGGACGGTAACGTTAATCATCACTGGATTATCTATGCTCGGATATTGTGTGGATATTACTATATCATCAGAATCGATATTGAAGTGAGGTTCACGGTTTGCAAGCTGGAATATCGCAAGTGGATTGATACGGCTATTGAAGCTAGAGTCTATTTGTTGTCCTGCGAAATCTTCACCCTCGACCCATACCCACAGATCCCAAGATGTATCTCGACTAATCTCCGGTATCTTGGAATCTATGTCTAACGCAGCAAACAACGGAATGGATACACCCGCACCGGTTCCAGCAATCAAACTCATTGATTGGTTACCGCTTAACAAAGCAAAATCTGGTATTGCTATGCCTTGTGGCAATAGCATCCACTGTAATTTCATGGTATCAATATCAAGTCCCTGTGTTTCGTTAACAAGGACCTCGAAGACTAGATTGTTCCAATCTCTTTCCTGCACTAGCAACTCTGGATTTGGGGACAATAGTTCGCTGACTTTTGGTATGTGTCCATCAACAACTATCCAAGCGGCCACATTTTTCTCGTCAGTTCGATCAATACCTCCTGCAGGCAGGTTGATTATGTCTAAAGTTATTGGATATATACCGGTCAATTCAGGAGCAGTTAGGAGAATTTCAGCCTTTCCATTTTGCGAGATTCCATATTGCTCTAGTGTATCAATAAACGCAACAATTTCGACGGTCGAGCTAACTGGTTTCATACTTTTACTCCATATTACCTCTGCGGACAATGTATTAGTTTCACCAGGGGCAACAAATGCTGATGACTCACTGAAATTCACACTTGATGTATCGATTTCCATTTCACTTGAATATCTCCAAGATGTTCCAATTACACTGGTGTATGACTGCCCTGAATCATCTGTTACACTAACCATAGACCTCCTCTCGATTGAAGAATCAGGATTAAACGCCCAACCCAATGAAAACACAACTTCCAAGTCAAAATAGGCATCAAAATGATGAGTATTTGGACTGATTGCACAACTTTGAAGGATTATGTTTGTTGTAGATGATGTGCAACCGTCAGCAGGAGACCAATTTATCAATAAATTATCATTCAAATCAGTCGATAAATCAATGCTAATTTCATTAATGTCTCCATATCCATTGATGTCATGGAGCGGTATATTTAGTGAATAATTTTGATTGGGATGTAACCAACCACTCAGAGTGGTAGATTCAAAATTTTCTTCAATCACACTTGGAGAACCATCTGGACCTAGTTGGATCATAAATAATGGCTCTGAAACTGAACCCGAACCCTCTAAATGATGTCCTGCAGGATCATACACTTCCAACCAGCCAGAAACTGAATCACCAACGCTTGCCCCGCTAAGGTCTAAAATTGTTGAATATTCTCCACTTGTTACATTGAGGTCTGTGGGTAAATTCAATTCAATGCTATTTTGGCCTGCCCATGTGGAGTTGATTTGTAATATCGCATGACGAGGTAAAACAGGTCGGTCACCTATCTCGAAGGACAAATATAGGGGTTGATATGAATCTCTGTGGTCAAGCGTATTGACATTGCTACTAATCAAAACTGGAGACACATCATCTATTACGAATGTTGCATTACTAGGAACTTTCCAAATGACATTTTGACCAGAAAAAGGAGTTACCTGTAACGAAAGGTCAAGTGGTGCAGTCGAAGAGTCAAATGTGCATTCCAAGGTCGCAATGCCGTCCAATATCTCAGTAGTTGTGTCTACCAAAATACCGTTTGAAAATAAATCAATTTTTACAGATGATGAGCGAGGATAGTCTTCTAAATCTTCAAATGCAAATTCGATTTTTACTACGCATGGGTTTGAGGGATCGAAATATTTCGCCTCCCAATCTGACCTGGATTCTTCAGAGAAAGACAAATACCAATCAACGACATCAATATCCTGTTCGACTCCCATGCTCCATCCTGAGCCAAATCGAATTTGGGCTGGCTGGGAGGACACCCCTGCCATATCTATGGAGCTGGAAATTATGAGAGCCTCTTCATCAGGCCATAATGACGATATTTGTAATCGGTGAAAGAAAGTAACCTTTGACCCATTAAATTCGAAACTAAAATTGTTCAATATAACACCTTGATCGGTCATGCACGTGGCTCCTGTAAGATTACAGTGAACAGACCTTGTCCACTGTGTTCCTGATAGAACAAATATCGAAGACCAAACTTCACTAGAAAAATGAGTTTGTGCATTCGAAACTTGGAGGTTTGATAAGTCAAAAGTTGAACTAAACTCATACCAATTGTTACCCGCTACAAGAGTGTCTGTCTGATTAGTCATCTCAATGGATAACGGCATAGGACTTAGAATCGTTTGTAAATCAAATTCCTTGAGTAAGACACTACCAGGATTATCCATTATCACTGGAATTGATATTGTCTTGAGACCAGATTTTGATGATGCTTGACTTAATTGGGCATTAATCGCAGAAACTATTGCCATCGATTCTTCAGTCGATATTTGAGCATCATATCTGTATGGAATTGAAAGACCTGAGGCAATTATTGGGCCATCCGATGATGATGTTACAGCTATTTCTAATTCGTGCCCTTGTAAATCACTAACAATATCAATTTCTGCTGTTCTGGTGTTGGCTTCTTGAAATAAGGAATTCATTTGAGAGTCGCTCAGCTCTATTCTTACCGGTTGCGATATAATACCGAGACTTTGTGAAAATATATTATTGCCATCGAAATTTAATGAGATTTCAACATCAGACATTGGATGATTTTTTGGAATCAATGTAAATGCAAATGCTCCTGCTGATTCGTAATTTGAACCTTCAACGTTAGGTAATGACTGACTTGAAGAATAAGGGAAATACGTGTAAAATGATTCCGAAAAGCCTGAACTCAAATTAGCCTGCATACTAGTTCTGCCGTTAGTAAAGAGGTTTTGTAGTCCCCATGGGCCTACAAATTCATGAGAATTTGTCCATTCGTAAACACCATCTAGCCCTAGGTCAATCCTTGTATTTGTAGGCGATGATTGTCGATGTAAATCTACTGATAATTCATCAAAGGTATAACTTCCGCTACCTTGCCATCTAAGGTTGAGAAAGACACTAGCATAATTGAGTTCATATTTCCCATTAGAGGGAATATTTACCCATCCTGATGAAAGACAATCTTGTAATTTAAGGAAACATGCTTGAAGGTTTCCTGAACCTGTCGAGATCCAATCCAACTGTATTCCGCTGTAGGGCGTATTGAATCTCCACTCTGGCGACTGAAGAGAATTAGTTCCGCTTACAACGCCATTTGAATGTGAAGTAAAACCAGACCAGCCAATCTGGCTTGGATTTGTGCTAAAAGACTCGATGATTCCCCCTCCAACCTTAATGGAATTAATCACAGGAGATTCACCAGTGGATTCCATAGTTAATCTCAATCTGACACTTGGGTGTATTACTTCATCAATTATGGAGAGGTCTGCTTGCATATCTTCACGATTTTCAAAGCCAGGTATTATTGAGCCATCATTTGCATCTATTAACGTCCATTTCACAGATGAACCAGTAGTAACTGTCGCATCTATTGACATCATGCCATGTTTACCTTTTACTAGACCTTCAGGCCCAAAAGATTGGCTGGTCCAGTTGGCCATACCTGTTCCTGTATTGCCTCTTGGTTCCAATGTCACATCATCAACATTCCAGCCAGTGTAGGTAACTGAACCATCGGTTGTTCCAAGACCAAATCTAACTTGAAACGCTGAATTACCCCTTACGTAATTGCTTACATCATATGAAGATTGAATATACGAATTATCATTTGTAGTTCCGTATGGATTTGAATATACATTGACCCAATTATTACCGTTCTTTACTGAAACATATGCTCTGTCATATGAAGAGGATTCCACTCCAAGTCTCTTCCAAAATTTTAGATCCCAAGTTCCAGAACAAGCAGAACAGTCAATGATTGGAGAAGTGGCCCAATAAGGCCCACCCATGTAATTTGGATAGTTACCGTTGTATGTGTAGATTGCAGACGAGCCAGATTTTACACCACTGACCGAACCTAATGAAGAATCATATCCGTGAGCCCAGCCTCCCTGAGTATCAAGATTCCACCCCTGAACTGAACCTTCAAAATCCCACTCGTAACTCATTGGTAGGACACGGAGCCCTGAAGAATTGTAATCTATGCCATCCATGCTATACCCTGACGCCCAATCAGTATTTTCATTCCAAGTTGTCACTTCATTGACTGGCCAAGGATTTTCCGATAATTTAAGAGATATATTGGAGACTATTTTTCCATCTTGAACAGATACAGTGTATTGATCTGATATGCCATTTGGACCTATACCGATATCGACATCAACTTCTTTATTGGGTGATGATTGTACGAAGGGAAGACAGGACATGGCACAGAAGATTAGAACAAGGAAAATTGCTAGATGCTTCCTCGCCATGGTTATGGGACTACATCAAAGCACTTCAGACATTCGCTTCATATTATTTATTGACCTGTGAATACTAGAAGGCAACATGGCAGATGTTGAGGCGCTAAAAAGGGAAGCTGGTGTTGAGGCATGTCAATTTGTTACAAGTGGTATGAAGGTTGGGTTGGGCACCGGTTCTACGGTAAAGTACACAGTTATTGAATTAGGTCGCAGAATCAGAGAAGAAGGCTTGCAAATTACAGGAGTACCAACAAGTATCGTAACCGAAAATTTAGCTATTGAATGTGGCATTCCTTTGCTTGAGTTATCTGATGTAGACGGATTAGATATTGTCATTGATGGAGCTGATGAGTTCGACCCCGATTTCCAATTAATAAAGGGCGGAGGAGCAGCCTTACTTAGAGAAAAAATTGTAGCGCAGGAAAGTAAAATTATGGTGGTCGTTGCTGATGAAAGAAAAAAAGTTTCAACCCTTGGAGCATTTCCCTTACCAATTGAAATTACTCCATTTTCACATTCAGCCACAGTCAGAGCACTTAATCGGATTCTAGATTGCAGAGTAAACATAAGAATGGCTGGCGATGGTCCAGTATTCACCGATAACAGCAACATGATAGCTGATGCCCACATGGGTCCAAACATTAGTGACCCTGAATCACTCGAGATTGAGATATTAAAAATCGCAGGTGTCGTTCAAGTCGGACTATTCACAAACATGTGTGATGCCATTGTTTTAGCAGGTAATAATGGTGTCAAAACGATACTGAATCCAAATGGAAAACTTGCCTAAAGTTGGCGGGCCTGACGGGGTTCGAACCCGCGACCGATGGATTAAGAGTCCATCGCTCTACCTGACTAAGCTACAGGCCCATACATTCGTCAAATAAGTCGTATTTAATCTAATCCGAAATTACGGTTGGATGTTAGTTTATTGACAATGTTGTCCCCTCGTCTCCTCTCAGAGCCTTGATTGCGTCTCCAGGTTGACACAATACTACCTTAGAATCTGGTAATTCCTTGATCATTTCAACCATTGCTGAAAGTTTTGGACCCATAGAACCAGATGGAAATTGACTTTCAGTCATGTATCTCTCAACCTCGTCGATAGTCAATTTTCGATGAATCTTTTCAGAGGGTAACCCAAAATCAGTGCGAACTGCATCTATTGCTGTTGAAATTATTAGGGCATCAGCCCTCAACTCAATTGCAAGCTTTGAACTAACATGGTCTTTGTCTATAACTGCCGGAACACCCTTCAAAAATGGGCCGACTCTGATAACCGGAATTCCTCCGCCGCCACAGCAGATTACTATCGCTTTTTTATCAGATAATTCTCGAATCACGTTCAAGTCAATTATCTGTTTAGGAGTAGGTGAAGCTACCACTCTTCTTGGGCCGTTAACAGTTTCTGCAATATCCCAATCTTCGCTCATAACCTGTTTATTGGTTAAAATTGGGCCAACTGGTTTTGTTGGAAACTTAAACCCGCAGTCACCTAAATCCACCTCAACTCTCGTCAGAATAACAGAGGTTGATTCTGGTCTGTTGCGCTTTTGCAGTATAGAATCTAAATTGAGCGAAATTGAATGACCAATCATACCCTGAGTTGCTGCGACCCATTCATGCATATCAATAGAGGAATCTAGCGACATCAAATGTCCAACTTGAGGCCCATTTCCGTGAGTTAGGATGACATTCCAACCAGCCTCCAGTAAATCTACAACATCACTCATCACTTTTGCAAGAATAAGGCTCGAATTTGACGAACTGTCACTAGTCGCTGAAGCAAGTGCATTACCTCCTATTGCATACACAACAACCTTCGACACAGTCCAAGAAAATTCAATTAGCGTTTGATAGTTTCCTCTAGACTAGTCATAAACAAACAGGATTGTAAATGAGGGATAAAAATCCAGAGCAAGATAATCTCAATCACATTTTTGATTGATGAATTAACAAGATGATTGATTGTGTTCAAGATTTGGTATATGTTGAATTCCATCGTTGAGGTTTATTGTATGTTCAATGAAGCGAGATTTGAAAATAACTAACTTGTAGCCTTCTTCATGGCGAAGGAGTATTGGATAGGTGATGTCCAAGCCGGATTGCATGATGGAAGCGAGGTAGAACTCAAGGGTTGGATTAAGCGTACTCGTGGTTCAAACAAAATTAGATTTATTGTTTTACGTGACTCAACAGGAACCATACAATGTGTCGCCAAAAGGGAAGATCTTGGTGATGAAATTTTTGAATCACTTAAAGGTGCTCTGATTGAGGCATCTCTTGTATTGAAAGGATCTGTGAATGCTGATGAAAGAGCGCCTGGAGGTCACGAACTGATTGTTACAGATGCTGAATTAGTAGGTGGTGTAAGAGCAGATTCTCCATTCCCAATAACAGAATCAGCGATGGTTGCTGCTGACGGTGGAGAAACCGAATTCTTACTTGACAATAGACACTTGTATCTTAGAACCAGCCGTATGACAAACATGCTGAAGATTCGCTCGTCAGTATTTGGAGCAATTCATTCATATTTCAGAGATAAAGACTTCACAGAATATCAAGCACCAAACTTTGTTGCTGGTGCAGTCGAGGGCGGTAGTACCTTATTCGAGGTCCCATATTTCCCTAATGAAGCAAACCCAGACAGGAAAGCATACCTTACTCAATCTTGGCAACTTTATGCTGAAGCTGCCATGCCTGCCCTAGAAAGATTATACACAATCGCTCCATCATTCAGAGCAGAAAAAAGTAGGACAAGAAGACATCTAACTGAATTTTGGCATGCAGAGATGGAAGTTGCTTGGGCGTCAAATGCTGAAATCATGGCTCATGGTGAAGGATTAGTTAGGCACATTGCTAAGACTGTAATCGACGAGCGTGAGAGTGAACTAAGTGATATTGATAGAGATATCGAATTACTAGCGAGATATGCCGACAACCCTTATCCAAGAATTCGATATGACGAAGCAGTTGAGACCTTACAAGGTCTTGGAATTGATATTGAGTGGGGACAAGATTTAGATTACTCTAAGGAAAAAGTGTTGACACAAGACTTTGAAGTCCCTCACTTCCTAACTCACTATCCTAAGGTTGCAAAGCCATTCTACCACAGAGTAGACCCTGATGACGGGAATTATGTTTTGTGCCATGATCTGCTAGCCCCAGAAGGATATGGAGAGATAATCGGGGGAGGAGAAAGAACTTGGTCTGAGGAAGAAATCTTAGCCAGAATTGACGAAGAGGGAGTTGAAAGAGAGCCATACCAGTTTTACATTGACACAAGAACTTACGGAGGAGTCCCACACGGAGGTTTTGGATTGGGTGTAGACAGAGTTTGCTCTTGGCTTTCTGGAGCAGACCACATCAGAGAAGTTATTCCATTCCCTAGAGATTCTAGAAGAGTGACTCCCTAGTTACGCCTCTATTCTAATTCGTAGAGATTACTGATGCAATATTAGATAGCATCCAAGAGGACGCTGCTGCTAATTGTAACCAGTCCCCAGTTGATAGGTCAAGAGTGTCACCGTTCGCATAACCGTAAACAAATACGCTAATTATCCAGCAAAGACTTGCAAGAGTCTGTCCTATCCATTCAAATTTCATCATTTTTTCTGTGTCTAACATGTCAAGCACTCCTGACCACAACACGAAAGATCATCTAGATACATACCCCACGAACGATATGCTTCAACAAAATCATCTGTTTCCAAACCGAGCGATTCTGCGATTGCTTTGGCTACAACAGCAAACCTCTGCCTATACTTAAAGATGAAACAAAATATATGATTATCATGTCTTAAAGAGGGGCCACAAAGATATACTCCGGGCATTACTGTTGATTCATCATTATCATTTACAAGAGGGAAACCATCTTCTCGTGAATCGAACAGGGACGGATAGGATTTGTGACTACCATCGAAACCCGTTGCAAGCAACGGCTTCGTAGAAGATGTGTATACCTTATCATCCAGGGTAACAACTTCGTATGTTTTGTTGGATTGTCGGACTGATCTAATTCCTGTCTCGGCAAATAATTCAACATTTTTGCCAAAGTTGTCGTCTCGCATTCTTTCAAATGAGTATGTTGAGAGTGCTATACTTGGGTCGGAACTGTGCTCGCCCCATGGACAATCAATGTCGAATACCTTTACTTTCCTATTATTTCTCGCGAGGTGATAAGCTGCATCAATTCCGCTTTCATAACCACCAATAACAATGAAATCCTCACCCTCAAGATTACCATATCTATCAACTGTTGATGTGTGTGCGCAATGTTCACTACCCTCGAAATTTCCAGTTGAAGGGTACTTGTATTCACCAGCAGCCCAAATTACATTCTTGCAACTAAGCGAAATGTCTTCCGTTTCTACATTGAATATGTTATCGATTTTATTTATCCCTGTAATGTTGGTATTTTCCAAAACTGGCAATTCAAAAAATTGTGAAAGACTCCTAAGATGCTCGGCAAAATCGTTACCTGTTGGATGTTCAACCCTCATGGTGTAGGCAGGAGATACTCCAATCGCTATTGAGTTTAAGTCCAGCATACCAATTGAATTGCTCGGAAAAGAGGGAGTAATGAACCTAGTTTCCTCTGGCCATTCAGCAAAAGAGGAACCAACTGAATCTCTGTCTACAATCAAATAGTTTTCAATACCAACGTGTGTTAATGCTATTGCAACACCTACACCCGCAGCACCAGCTCCAACAATGATAACGTCATACTCCTTTTCAAGATCGATTTCTTTGGCCTGATTTGATTCGTCACTCGCAACTACTGTATCGGTCATGCTCTGCCCAAAATTATTAACATTTTAAAAAAACCTAATAATTAGTTTCTCCGTATTTATTATTATTATAGAAAGAATTCGCGTTTTAGCCACTGCTTTATTGCGAAATGTAGGATTTTATTGCATCAAGAACATCTAACAAATTTTTGCTCCTAATCGTCACATCTGCAACCGATACAGGTTTCTCATCCCAAGGATTGAAACAAATTGACAATCCACTTTCTTCGAACATGTTAATGTCTCCAGCACTGTCACCAATAGAAATTGTTCTTTCCTTTGGAATGGATAATCTCCTTTGTAACATTTTGACGATTGAACCCTTTCCATTCATTTGAACTTGGTATCGGCCATAGTTCTCAATACCACCATCATTACCCTCCAACCAGCCATTAGTAAAAATGTGGAATTTGGTGTCTGAACCCCGATGACGGTTAACGCCTCCCCATCTGCGAACCCACGGTGTGTTTGTGGGAAACATCATAGAAATTTCTCTAGCTGTTTCTTGCATACCTCCACTGATAATTGCAACCTCGTTATCATTTGATACGACCCACTCCAAGCATTCGTTAATACCTTTCATCAATGGCATGTCACTGCACATATCTCTCAGCACCTCGTCAGTAATCTCTTTGTGAGTGTTCTTTATCAAAGCTAGATCCATTTTCAACCAGTCCCACTCGTCTAGTTTTCCCTGATTATACAAATCAAATGCTTCCTTATTCGAGATTCCTAATTTGTCATAAACAAATTGCCATGTTGACATATAGTCTACTAGAACTCTATCCATGTCAAAACAGATCAAGTACTGCATACCTACACCTCTTCACTTTTTGGCCAGTGATTATATTGTGATTGAATTTGTTTGACCTGCTTTCCCATAATGTAAAGAATCAATCCAACCATCATTGCGAATAAGCCCATAAGAGTTACACCAATAACAGCGATGCCAACGCCAACTGTTGTCTGATTCCACTCCGTAAAAGAATCAAGAACGTTATCAGATAATTTGTAGCCTACGATAAACAGAACTAATCCGGGAATTCCGAATAGCAATAATGGATGGCGTGATTCCAACATCCAATAGAACAATTGGGCAAATTTGGATGCGGTAGCAAGTGACTCTCTCTGCTGGACATTGGGCGGAGGTTTTGAATGCAAAACTCTGACTTTTAGACTTTCACTCAAGTCTAATGGCGTATCTGAAATACTAGCTTTTGCAAGAGCAGTCAAACCGTCTTTGGAAGCAGACAAGTGTGAAATCTCGCCTTCGGAGTACTTAATTTTGTTAGGATCAATAGATTCTTCAATTTCTGTCGAAAAGGACATGTGGACGTCCCAGTTGTCTCTTGTTCTGTTAAACAAAAGTGGCAAGTCCCTTAATTTGAATTTGTCATTTACGTGAATCAACAGTGTTTGTTGATTTGGATTGTCTTTGAGTATTTCCTTTGCGATTTCTGGAATAAAGACATCTCCATCAAACCTCACAACGTTGCAGCCAACTTCTTTGGCAAGGTCAACGGTTGAATCGTTACTCCCTAAATCAAGTATCAAAATATCTTCACACATTTCTCTTGCTCGCACAACTAACGACACCAAACGCAACTCAAAATCGCTGCCCATTAATACAACACGCAATGAGTTCATGATTATCCGTTGACATTCATAGCAATGAACTTCTTGGAAGGCAGAACGAATATGATGGCATTTAGTTAAGTGAATTACTATGTTCATCTAGAGATTAGTCATAGCATCATCGAACACAGTCTGATTGGCCCAATACGTTTTGTTCTTCCAAATGGTCTTACCCTCACCGTTCAAAATAGTAAGCGAAGGAGTTGCGGGATTCTCAAAAGCCTCAGAGTAGGTCATGTTTGTTTCTTTGTTCTTCTCAGCATCGATAGCTGACTGGTCTTTCACTGGTATCATTACCGGCCAAAGAGATTCTGTTGTTTTGTTTTCTGATGCATATACATCAATGACTTCTTCCCGGGTTTCAAACGATGGATATCTGTGGACTGTGATTATCCTTGTGTCGTTTGAAATGTTACCGTCTCTCATGTGATTCGCAATAAATTCAGTCCAATCATGACAACCTGAGCAACCTGTTGAAACCCAAAGAATCATTGTATTTGCACCGTTAGCATCTGTGAGTATATTCAGGTCTTCTCCTCGGTCAATATCCCTACCAGCGGTTTGAGCTATTAGATTCAAATATTCGGGAATTGAATCATCAGAATCAATATTCTCTGTTTGAGTAACAGGGGTAATTTCAGGGGCTACACAGCCGGGAATCACTAGCAAGAGCGAAATTATAACCAAAGTGATTCTTGATGGTTGCATGATTTCCTCTTGTAAGAAATGGATTTGAAGATTTGTTTTCTTGAGAGATTACATTTTCAAAAAAAACCTGCTGGCGCAACTATGCTCGGAAACACTCGGATTGGAGTAGTTATACCTGCTCGCAATGAATCTGAGCACATTGCAAATGTGACTTCCACGCTACCAAAATTTGTGGATAAAGTTGTGATAATCGATGACGGATCGACAGATGGTACTGCCAGTTTAGTTACACAAGGAGAGGTTATTAGATTAGAGGGAGAAGGCGTTGGAGCTGCAATAGATGCAGGCCATAAGCACCTGTTGCAAGTGTTTGACTCAGACTTTATTTCTGTTGTAGTAGCAGGAGACGGACAAATGGATCCAAATGACATGTCTGAACTGATAAAGCCGATACTAGATTGCGAATCTCTGCACGTGAAAGGTGAGCGTCTAGACCGTCGGGAAAAAATGCCTGTTCTGAGACAATTTGGGACCTTTTTACTAGGTTTATTGACTACACTTGCATGCGGCCAAAAGATTAGAGATCCACAGTGTGGTTATACTGCAACAAGTAGCAAAGTGCTAAGAAATTGGGACTGGAGTAAATCTTGGAAAGGTTATGGCTATCCGAATTGGTGGCTGATGAAATTGAGCCAGCAGGGTTACAAAATCAAACATGTTCCTGTCAAGGCAATTTATTCAGGACAAAAAAGTGGTATTAGATTACACAGTTTCATGCCAAAGGTAGCAATGATGCTGCTAATTGGGTTACACACCCGAATTATACAGAATACTCTATCGTCGCCTAATTTTCTATTGGGTTTGATATGGATAACATATCTAGCTGGTTGGATTTACAGCCCTTTCATTTTCTTGTTAACACACATCATCGATAGATTTCATGTATACTCCATTTCGAGGGCTGCAATATGAGACCGCCAGGCCGCTATGCTCATGCGAGGCACATACTAGTAGGCTCAAAATCTCAAGCGCAGACCATATTGAATGAGATTATGGCTGCTAAAAAACCACTAAAGGTGTTCAAAAAAATGGCCCGAGATTATTCAAAATGCCCAACTGCTGAAAAAAAAGGCGACTTAGGAAGATTTCATGAAAGAGAGATGGATCCTAGTTTCTCAAAACAGGTGTGGAAACAAGAGATAGAATCTTGTGACTGTTTTATCAAAACCAAATTTGGTTTTCACCTAATATGGGTTCATGAGAGAGATGAATGATGGTGGGTCTGTCCAGATTTGAACTGGAGTCCAAGCGTCCCAAACGCCCGAGTATAGGCCAAGCTAACCCACAGACCCTTTCAACCAGCCGCCTATGTTTTAGTTCTTGAATGTCACTGAAGTAAGATAAATTCGTTGTCACCACTTCTCATCAGTAAACCCTGACTAATTCCTTCTTCAGCAACGTCTTCTGGATCAATTCTGATACCTTTACCTCTGAGCGCCCCTCCTAATCTTTCAAGAGTAACAACATCATTCACCGCAGCAATTCGAATACAAGCCATTAGTTGTAATGCTGAAGGAGTTTTATTTACTTCTATTCCATCTGGAAGTCTGTCTTCCAGCTCTTTCTTTAGACTATCAGGCATATTAGCCGCTGCAACCTCTCTTTGTAAGTCACTTGCATTGTCCACAACAGACACAATCTGCAATTTATTTGCCGACTGATCTCCGCAATGTGGACATTTTCTAGCCTTACCTTTCACGCCCCAACAACGGCCACAAGAAAAGCAGCGCACAACTGTATACAAGTCCTCGCCTCAAAGTGTAAAATCTGTGCTACCTCTGGTTGGTGGTTTATTTCCACCAGGACGCATCGCAGGAGCAGCTGGTGCTTTTGTGTCGACCCTCCTTGAAGCTGATTCCATGGCATCTGTTGCTTGCCTAGTAAGGCCTGTCCTGACCCTGCCCACATTCTTGCCTCCTGACATTGTCAAAGATTCGGGCAATATAAGCGCGGCCATTGCCACACCATAGTGGTCTTGTGCTGCTGTCACTTCGTCAACCGCAATGTCGAAAGACTGAACCTCTAGATCCCTACTTGCAAGCCTTCGTTGTAGATTTCTCTTTAGGAGAGTTTCGGTCTCTTCGTAATCTAATTCTGTTGTAATTTTTGCTACCACTGCACATTCTTCACCTTCAGGAGTTGTACAGGCTGCCCAAGCAACTCCAGCGCATGCCGTAGAACCGCCGTAGGCATATGCTACGGCTAGGTGACACTCTACAAGAGATCCCATGGGAAGAGGCTGAGGTGGTGTTGCTTCAAATCCCATTGGTAAGAACGCACCTTGGACTTCGATCAAACGTGAATCTCCCAACCCCATTTCAACAAGACCTTGGTCATAAGCATCTTCGGCATTCTCACCCCAAGGAGCGACCGCAGTCATAAGCCAGCCAGGACAGGCAGCGGACGGTGAGCGTGACTTGTCGTTAGAACTATACATATTGACACCTAAAATGGATTAGGTTCATCAAGGCGATGGTTAATTGATAACCATGAGAAGCGATTTCCGGCTGCATTTGTTAGTCGGAGCATTTGTCATTTTCGCACTGATAACGGGATTTTCGATTGCCAAAGGCGAGGATTGGTTTGTGTCAGTAGGTATTATGCTGGCGGGATTTCTTTTCCTATTGGTGTTCCAGTTGATTTCATTTTACAAAGACGACAAAAGACAAAGTACTCCTATTTCTGTTCAAAAAAATAGTATCACCACACATGTCGAAGATACTCAAGAGGAACTTCCAGATCCTCTAGACTCAGGAATCGATTTACCTATGTTGTAGTCAAGATAAATCATTACTGTCGAAAACAGGCGATTCTGGACCAACTGGTAAATCGTCTAATTCATTTGGAAGCAACTCTCTCATGACAGCATCCTCGTGCAGGATTTGGGAATGACCATTAGGATCCAGGAATTCTAATGTTACTGGGGTTGGAATTGGGTCTTCTTTTAATTCCAGTAATGTTGTATGCATTTTTTCAAGAGTCTTGATGTCTGACATATCAGAATCTTCAACATATGCTTGCCTTGTCACCATCACTATGACGTCCATGAACCTATCAATCACACCTTCGACATTAGATACATAGCCTGTGGATGACGACCCGGGTTTAACTTCTAAATCCAATTCTTTAATTCGGACCGTACATGATGATGAGCGAACAACCCTAGACCGAATATGCTCTGGTTTGTTTATGATCAATGAGCAACCTCCCGGTTTTTTGCCCTCGGCAGGTATGAAATCTGACTGACGCCATCCACATGAATTGCACATTATCGTAACTTGGGTATGTTCTCCAAAATATGGGATTTCATCGATGTGAGTCATCATATTGACTTCGCCTTCTTCTTTGCAAACAGGGCATGGCAGACTGATTGGAACCTGTTCCATGGAATCACCTAATCAAAGCCTGGGTCGTCGATTGCGAAAGCCTCTGAATCGACACCCTTTACACCCTTGCAACCAGGAGGAAGTAACATCAGCCTAGTTTCTGTTAGCCTGATTATTTGCCCACCAATGTCGTGAAGAATGAATTGATTCAACTGCTCTATTGCTTTTTGTAACTCTAAATCTCGACTCAGTAACTTTTCCATTCGCACAATAACTGCTTCCCCATCAGCCAACCAATCCATTAGCTTGTAAATACCGGTAAGATCGTGTAAGGTTGCTCTGTGAATAACCAGACCATTGGGGGAGGAAGGGACTGGTGCATTTGGATATAATTTACCTAAATCGTGATATCTATTGGATACATCTGAGATTACCTTCGAAACGCTAGTTTCTTCTGAGGGCAGGTTCAACCTCCTGGGAGCATTGCCACTAAAAGAGTCGAGCGAAGTTTGGTTGTTTATGTCCTCGCTCATGTTTACATGGAATGACGGTTGGTTCATAAGGGTCCCGCGAGAGGCAGGGACAACCCCGCCTAATGTGCGGGTGTCTTGGGAAGGTGAAAATATGCAAGAAGGTCCAGGCGCAGTCAAGACAGGAACAAGTACGGTCGGTATCACGTTCGATGGAGGAGTTGTAGTTGGAGCAGACCATCGAGCAACAATGGGACACTTCGTCGCTAACAAAAGCGTTCAGAAGCTATTCAAGATTGGAGACAACTTAGCCCTGACCACAGCTGGTTTAGTAGGACACGCTCAATCTCTTGCAAGGACACTTGCTGCTGAGGTATCATTATTTGAACTCCGAAGAGGCGACTCAATGACCGTCAAGGGTGCCGCAACCTTGACTGCAAATATTCTATCAGGCCGCCCACATTGGGTTCAACTGTTAATTGTTGGAGTTGATTCCGATGGAGGATCTGTATACTCAATAGATTCTGCTGGAGGCTCAATTCCAGATGTATATTGTGCGACTGGATCTGGATCTCCTTACATGTATGGTGTATTGGAAGACGGATTTAGCGAAAAAATGTCTAGGAAAGAAGCAGTTGCTCTAGCCGCTCGCGCTTTGTCTGCGTCAGCCCAAAGAGATGCTGCATCTGGCAATGGCATGGACTTAGCTGTGATAACCGAGAAGGATGGTTACGTCCCGGTTGAGCAAAGCGAAATTGCTGCTGCACTGAAAAAGTGAATCTAATCTAACTCCACTCACGGATTAGTCCGTGAACCCTCTAATCAGAGGTTCACTATGTCAATCGGTGAAATGGGGGTGTAACCAAGATGAGACTTAGTTTCAAAGAGATGAAAGATGCCATTGCAGAAATTGTCCCAAAAGACATTAACTACGATGTCGATTTAGAGGCTGGTGATATTGCAATAATCACACCTACTCCTGACTTATTTGGCGGCGGAGAGGGACTAATTGGTAAAATTGCCAAGAGAATAAAGCGCAGAATTGTACTCAGGCCTCATCAATCAATAATGAAGAGTGAGAATGAAACTGAAGAGTTCATCAGAGAATTAATTAGCGATGTTGCAGGTATTGATTCAATATATTTTGACCCGTGCTACTGTGAGGTAACTGTGATTTGCGACAATCCAGGTGACGCTGTTGGCAGAAAAGGAGTAAATGCAAAGTCGATAAGAGATAATTGTGGATGGCTTGTTAAATTTGAAAGAACACCTGCAATTCATTCAAAGACGATTCATGATATCAGAGGATACAGAGCATCCCATGCTAAAGAAAGGAGAAAATTGTTGAAGGACTTTGGTCTTAACATATATCGTCCCCAGCGACCGGGTTCGTTCTGGGTAAGAACAACAGGCTTAGGCTCGTATCGTGAGGTAGGACGGGCATGTCACCTAGTTACAACAAATGAGAGCCGAATTATGATTGATGTTGGTGTAAATATTGCAAATGATTCTGACCCAATGCCATATTTTACTGCGCCAGAAGCGTTACCAATAGAAAAATTAGATGCTGTAATCTTAACTCATGCTCATCTTGATCATGCAGGAATGCTACCTGTTCTGTTCAAGTATGGCTATGATGGACCTGTATATTGTACACCACCAACTCGAGATTTGATGTTATTACTACAAACAGATTATCTCAAAATTGGAGGAGCGGAGGGAAGACGTGCACCCTATGACATGGAAGACATTCGAACATGTATGCGACATGTAATCGACGTTGATTGGGGTCAAACAGTAGACATAGCTCCGGATATGAAACTGACATTCCACAACTCTGGCCATATTATAGGGTCTTCATCACTACATTTGCATGTAGGAAATGGAAAACACAACATAGTGTTCTCTGGTGATCAAAAATACGAAAAATCATGGTTATTTGATGCCGCAAGCAGTAGATTTCCAAGATGTGAAACCTTAATTCTCGAATCTACATATGGAGGCGATGGAGATTTTCAGCCTAGTAGGGAAGAAGCAAATCAGGAGTTACAAGATATTGTAAGTCGTACGATCAAACGAGGCGGCAAAATGATTTGCCCTGTATTCGCAGTAGGAAGATCACAGGAAGTCATGATTGCGATTGATGAATTATTTAAATCAGGCATAGTGAAACCTGTTCCGGTATATCTGGACGGTATGATTCAAGAAGCTACTGCAATACACGCCTCACATCCTAATTACTTGACACAATCATTACGTAAAGGTATACTGAAAGATGATGGAAACAACCCCTTCACGAGCGATTGGTTTAGGCCTGTTCAGGGGAGAGAAATGCGGGAATCGATAATTTCCGATAGTGGTTCATGTATTGTTCTTGCAACAAGTGGTATGATGAATGCTGGACCTGTTATCAACTATTTCCAGCATTGGGCACACGACAATAGAAATTCCTTGTGCTTCGTTGGATATCAAGCAGAAGGGACTCTTGGAAGGAGATTGCAAAAAGGATTCACTGAAGTTCCACTACTTGTAAACGGGCAGACAGAAATAGTCCAAGTAGGGTGTGAAATGACAACAATTGATGGTTTCAGCGGGCACTCTGACAGAAGACAATTAATTGAGTTCGTAGAACAAATGAGTCCAAGGCCGAAGAAAGTGATTTTCCACCATGGAGATTTCTTCAAGGCAAATGAACTTGGAAGAGCGCTGCGTGAGAAATTCAAAGTTAGAACATTCTCGCCGCAAAATCTCGAGACTTTGCGTCTATCTTAGTTAATTACTGAAAGAAAGTATCTACAAGATGAGCTGTTTCGTCCTTCATTTCTGACAACTCAGTTAACCATTCACAAGCCCTATCGATGCACATTTGCTTCATCTCTCCAGCCAATATCTTGCCTGAGCGGTAACCTTGATTGATTTCTGCCAAAAATGCATCATCTTCCTCAAAGAAATACATCATGTATTGATATGCTACATCCTTGTCTGGATCTCCTCCTAACCTGCGGTGCTCTTCTATTGTGGCTTGACCTCCTGAAAATGATTTCTTGATTTTCTTCTCCGCAGATTTTGCGTCATCACTCAAAAATAGTGTAGTCTTTGGTTTTGAAGAAGACATCTTATCTCCTGTCATACCGACTGCAAATCGATGATAAGTGCTAGATGGTGAGAGAAGCCCGTATCCACCCATTGATCGCTCTAATTGTAATAGTGCCATTTTGATTGAGCCCCTATCCCTTGTTGTAGCGCTGGGAATGTTGACTGTGCCGTGCTTTGGATTTGCTTGTATATCTGAGAAACCGAGGTTTGATATTGATTCAACTATCTTTGAAAATACATCTTTTCTGATCTCTTTATTCACTCGACCACTTGCATCGATTCCCATCTTCCTTTCGTTCTCTTCCTGTATTGATACACCTACTTGCAATCCCATTTTGGCTTGATTAACATTAAACCAATTAGTCTTAGAAGCTAGACCTCTAGTCAAGCGGAGGTGTGGGTCTTGGTCAACTCCAACTGGAACTACTATTGGTCTCAGGCCTCCGTATTCGTCGAGCTGTGGATGAAGAATATCTCCTGCTTGAACCAATGGTGCCTGCACATGGGCAAGATTGGTTGAGCCATCAAACCCATAGATAGCTTCAAGCTCAGATAGGTTCGTTCTCTTACCCAATTGGAATCCAAGCTTCTGGACAATATTTCTCGTGGATTGGAAATATACAGAGGTCTTTTCAGGGTTTAGTCCTAATGCAGCATAGTATGCGACATACTCTTCTTTTGCAACTTTGCGACCTTCTTCTAGAGACACTCCTCTGGTAGCATTTGACTCTAAATCTGCGACCGCAATTGTCACATCACCACCACTATCTTGGAACCATTTCACCTGATCAATTACCATTGAATGTCCAAGGTGCATTTTACCAGACGGCATTAACCCTGTAAGGACACCGAATGGATTCGCTTTTCTTCTAGCCTCTAGTATCAAATCGAGTTCTCTGTGAGCAAATACGATTCCTCTTCTATGCAATCTTGAAGGATTCTCAATTGCTAGACCATCAAGTGATGAGAGCCCGAATTGATCAATTATTCGTGAGTAATCAGTTGACTGTGATGAGCCCCACGGGTCGATAGTCAGTTTCTCATCCATTATCCTCACCCTCCGCAGTATCAGGCATCAAATCTTCGGCTTTACCATAATCATAGGAGTCTTTCTTTAGAAGTAGCCAGATTCCCGAGATGCTAGCCAATAATACTCCAACACCTGCGTATGGTAACCAGGTTAAACCCTCATCTAAGCTACGAGGAGTGATTAACCAGGTGAACCTCAAAAAGTCATCATCAACAAATCTCTTTGACCACAAAAATAGGTCGGTTGTTGAGTGTCCGGCAATAGTCAACGCGGCAGTTTTGTTGTTGAAAAACTGAGTTCTGCCAACAATATCGTAATCAATCTCATCTGTCAGATTAAAGTGAACTTCTTTGCCCATTAGGACACTAAAATACAATAATTCTCCTTCTTGGCGATACCCCTCTATTGTATTAGAGTCTTCAACTGTCATTTCTTCTAAGTTAGATTCAGTAACAGTCGCTCCAGATATATTGGCAATCCAAGTAATCGGTATATTCCAAGAGTTAGTAGCAGATCTACAACTTATTGTGTCTATATGTTCAAAATATAGAGTTGAAGAATTAATTGAATGATCAAACTCATAACATCTCTCAACAGACCAGTAGGAGTATGCCTCGCCCCATGTTGTGAACCAAACATCAGTTCGCTGGGAGAGCATTTCGAGAACATCAGCATCATGTCTTACAGTGATACCATCGATACGGCCAACCCAATACATGTTTACTAAACCACCTTTATCTAATTCTGATTCCAGAGCTTTGACATCTGCAATACCTTTCTCTAAAGATCCGCCCCTTCTGCCTAAGTCAAACCAATCATACTCATACTCCGGGATATCCTCTGAAGAATGCCATGCTGTTGCAGATTGGCCAGTCTTGTCTCCATGAACGACAAAACCTTGCTTTGAAATGGTTGTGTGTTGTGCTTCTGTAAGGTCTTTTGGAGTATATGTTGAAAGTGGATTATTCCCCCATTTAGATGCATCTATTCTCGGTATTATGTAATCCATGCACTCTTTTGCAACAGCACCCGGATCAGCTTTCCATGCTAAATTAGGCATTCCATAGCAACCGAACTCATTGCCATTCTCAACGTGCTCTAATCCAATAGTTGCCAACCACCCATCCTCTTCCCACTGAACGTCAGCCAGTACAGGAGGGGCCAAGGTTGCTGTAAGCAACATGACCAAGACTAACAGACGCATGGGGTTTGCTCATTTAGTGTTACATTTCATCATTCCCTTGCATTGTTGATAAGTAACCATCAAAGACATGTTAGTTATCGAGAGGTCTGATGAGTGACCTGAGGCAAGCTTGGTTTGCGTTGGAAAGTCATTGGAAAATTAAACCAAAAGATGCGAGAATAACGGGCGATAAATCGTATGGATTTCTCAGATGGACTCTATCTGCACCGCTCAGATTCTTACTTAGAGTAAAAATCCATGGCATCGAAAATGTGCCTAAGAGCGGGGCCACAATTCTTGCTGCTAATCACCTATCGCATGTAGACCCACTTGTTGTGATACTCGCATCTAGGAGGAAAACACACTACCTTGCTAAAGATGGGCATTTCAAAAATTTTGCATTAGCATCTTTCATGAGAGCTACTGGACAAATCGAAACTAACCGCGAGACTGGTGGAGCAGAAGCGCTTTCTAGTGCTGCTGTCGTTCTTCATGCAAAGAGAGCATTGGGTATATTTCCTGAAGGAACAAGATCGAAAAAGGAGCATCCACCATACCTACTACCTGGCAAAACGGGCATTGCAAGACTTGCAGCATCACATCCAGATACTCCAGTGGTCCCGATTGGCCTAATGGGTACTAGAGATTTCATGACCCCGGGTAAACATAAGTTTCCTAGACTGTGGAAAAAAGTAGAAATCTCTTATGGAATTCCAATCACCTGGTGGAAATGGTTAGGAGAAAATTATGAGGTGAGCACCATAATTGAAATCGCCAGCAAGGAAGAGCACGAAATCAAAAAAGCGTTAGCAGAAATGTATAGAAAATTCACAGACGATTTCATGCAGATGATAAAAAATCAGGGCGCTCCGTGAAAATCCTCAAAGGCTTTCATAATCCCCATCTAAATTGATGCGGGAATACCTTGACTTAATGCAGAGAATTTTGGATGAGGGAGAGGAAAAATCCGATCGAACAGGTACTGGCACATTGTCTGTATTTGGACATCAGATGAGATTTGACCTTTCAAAGGGATTCCCTATGGTTACTACAAAAAAACTTCATCTGAAATCTATTGTTCACGAGTTACTATGGTTCCTTGCAGGTGATACAAATATTGGATATCTCCAAGAAAACGGAGTTAGAATTTGGAACGAGTGGGCAGACGAAAATGGTGATCTAGGTCCGGTCTATGGAAAGCAGTGGCGTAAATGGGAAGCCAAAGATGGCAGAGTCATCGACCAAGTAAATCAGGCTGTTGATATGATAAAAAATAATCCTGACTCAAGGCGAATAATTGTCAGCGCTTGGAATGTTGGTGAATTGGATGAAATGGCACTTATGCCTTGTCACGCTTTCTTTCAATTCCATGTTGCAAATGGGAAACTAAATTGTCAATTGTATCAAAGAAGCGCAGATGTATTTCTAGGTGTACCGTTCAACATTGCCTCTTACGCGTTGTTGACCCACATGATGGCACAAGTTTGTGAGTTAAAAGCCGGAACATTTGTTCATACAATAGGAGATGCACATCTTTACAATAATCACTTGGATCAAGCAAAATTACAGCTATCGCGTGAACCAATTGAACCACTACCTACCCTGAAATTGAATCCCGCAATAAAGAATATCGATGATTTCACTTACGAAGATATCGAAGTTATAGGATACGAACACCATCCCCACATCAAAGCCCCAATCGCAGTGTGATAGACATGCTCAAAATGATAGTTGCTTGCGACAGAAATGGGGCAATCGGCAAAGATGGAGACTTACCTTGGAGACAGTCAACTGACCTGCAATATTTCAAAAAATTGACCATTGGGTCCAACCTCATTATGGGCAGGAAAACATGGGATTCACTTCCAGGTAAGTTACCGGGAAGAGAACATTTTGTCCTATCTAGAAATGAACATTCTGATATTACAATAATCAATTTTGAAGACGCTATCAAAATGGAAGGATGGATAATTGGAGGAGGAGAAATATATGAGTTGTTTTTACCTCACGTGTCCCAAATTTATAGGACGATTATCAATACAAGAGTTGAGAATGCTGACACTTTCTTTCCTGACATAACTGGAGAAGGATTCGAACTTACAGATGAAGAATTTTTGGAAGCAGGTCCAAAAGATGACCACGACATGACATTCCAAGTTTGGACTAGAAGATAACTCAATTCCAAAAATTGCATTGGGAATAATTGAAATGCTTACTACTTAAGGGACAAACATGAGCGCAGGTTTGGTTATTGGAGCTATTGCTGGTGTTTTGGTCATAATTTTACTGATTTGGTTTATTTCGACTTGGAATAGACTGGTTAGGTTGGAAGAAAACGTCAACAAATCTTGGTCTGACATTGATGTATTATTGAAGCAGAGATATGACATGATTCCAAATCTTGTCAACATCGTGAAAGGATATGCTGCTCACGAAAAGGAAATATTCGAACAATTCGCACTAGCAAGGCAAACCGCTGCCGGAGCTCTAGCTTCTGGAGATGTTAGAGGAATCGGTGCTGCTGAAGGCACAATTGCTGGCCTGATGCCAAGAATTAATATGGTAGCCGAGCAATATCCTGAGCTAAAAGCCGACACCTCATTTGTCAACATCCAAAATCAACTCGTGTCAATTGAGAATCAAGTTTCAGACCGCAGGGAGTTTTACAATGCTAGCACAACAAATTGGAATGCTGCAATTCAGATGATTCCAACAAGCATTGTAGCAGGAATGAAGGGCGCTATGCGCCGTGAGCTATTCGAAGTAACCGACCCAGTTCAAAGAGAAGCTGTCCAAATTCAGTTCTGAGCTCCGATCTGAGATTGTTCGAGAGGGCCGGCAATGAAAGGGCCTACTGAAAGCCCACTGTATTGATAGAAATGGTACAGGGTGTTTTGTGATAACCCCTTTCATTTTTCCCAATTTGTTCTAAAGGACCTCCCGTGGGGAGTCTCATAAGTGCAATTTTCCAGAGTTGCCAAGGACTTGGCAATTTGTCTCAACAGTCCAATCATTTCCTCTATTTCGTCTTGTGACATAATTGGGTTCATGAGTTTGCGCTGGATGAAGATTTCCATACAAACGATTCAGAGTGCCCCCCTCTGTATCAATGGTAGTCGCATGGGTAGCGTCTAAAATGACCAACGCAAAGTCCATTCAAATACCAACTACATTCGCATGAATAGTTGGTTAGTACTCTTAAACAATTCAAAATAATTTATTTCTGGATAAGTAAGTATAATTCAAAAAATTTTACATAATTTCAACTATTCCAAACTATCATGGCTACTACACAAAATGCCTTGACTCTATGCTTAATATTGCTGCTTGCCCCTTTAGCAGGCTGCTTAGATTTAAACGAAGGGTCTCAAGGCGATGAAGGAGTTAACGAATCGTGTGTTGATTTTGATTACTCTGATTTGAACTGCCTCGATATCGGTTTGCCGGATGAAAATGGCTTGATGGCGTTACCTATGGAAAATGATAACGGACACGGAGACCATCACGATTTGGAAACTGAGGAATATAGCTCAAGCACAAAAAGTGACATTATTGAATGGGGATTGGATTCTTTTTACAGTAGAGATGCACTAGATTCAGAAGTAAATGTTCTAGATGTACCAGTAAGCCCCAAATGGTATTCAGGAACATTAAATGAAACAGACAATTTAGACATGTACAGATTAAATCTCAAAGAGTTTGCAACATTTGAGATGAGTTTGTATTCAATCTGTGGTCATGAAAATATTGAATATAGCCAAATCCTGAAGAATACTACAGATAATTCTGTAATTAGTGAATTCAATGCTACTATAACATCCATATCCGATAGTTGCATGGATTTTTCTAGTACAACATCAGATTCAGCAGAAGACTACTGCCATCCGAGTAATATGGATAGTTTAGTGGATTCTCAGCACACAACCTACAGTTGGAATAAATCTAGTAGTGATCAAAATACAGAACTTACTTTACTATTTGGAAGTAATAATCAAGCCGTATATTGTGTTATGCTAAGACAAGTTGAAGACACGTTTACCTCTCCGATACGGTTTACTGAAGACTCAGCTCCAGCAGGTCCATCAGGGCCGGGAGGAATTTCATTTACACCGACTTGCACATCGTCAGACTTGGTGCCTACACCTAACTCAGCAGACTTGATCTCTTACCTCGCTACAGTTGACTCAGCATGTCTTAGATATCTTTGGTACCTTGATACTGCTGTGTCAGATGCGATGAATTCACAAAATGTTGCAGATATTTATCAAGAATTAATTAATCTGGAACCAACTTTTGACGGCACGAACACTGATGCACATATGCAATTGATGATGTTTGTTAGAATAGCAGGTTACCATGAATGGTACAATTCTATCCCTGCTTTATCCAACAATGTCCACCTACTAGCAGAGCAGATGGTAACAGGTTACGGCAATAACGCGAATTTCCTACTAATTAATGCAGTTGCTGGAGCAATTGTCTACCAATTTGTAAACATTGCAGATATTTACGATTTGTCTTACCTAATTGTTGGGTTACATGTAGATATTTTGGAACAGTTTTCAGACCCAGTTGTACTTGATTCAAACTACGCTCAGGGTTCTGTGTTATACACAACATTGATGTCGATTGCTAGGCAAGCATGGCGCCCCGAATACAGATTATCTCCTGATATGCCATCACTTTCAGATAATCTAGAGATATTGGCGGTTGATGCAAACTCTGTACTCCAAGACGCAGGACATACTTGGGTTGTTAATTGTGCGATTTTCTCTCTATATTCATTTTCTTACAATTATCTACCAAGTTATTATGCAGAGGGTTTTTCGATACTAGTTGATGCTCAATCTACTCATCTTGCAGCCTCACCTAATCTATTTTCAGTCCCATTTTTGTGGGCAACAAAAATCTTGGATATTTACTATGATTGTTCTCACCCAGCGGTCAGTCATTGCGTTGATGACGTGGTCCCAATATTAGAGTCACAGTTATTCCCTAATGAGTATTCTTTTGACGATGGAACGATTGTATTTCAAACACCTCTTAACGTTGAAGATGTACAAGTTCTCTATCACGCTGCTAAAGAAGTCCAATCACAATTCAATCGCCTCACTATGACAATCCAGCCTGTGGATAACGATCCAAATGACGTTCTGACAGTCGTAATTTATGGTTCGAGAGCTGATTATGTTACTTACCAAGGTTTCTTGTATGGTCTAGGAACAAACAATGGCGGCATGTACATAGAACATTGGGGCAAGATTTTCACTTACCAAAGAACGTCTCAAGAAAGTATCTACACTCTAGAAGAATTGTTTAGACATGAGTATGTTCATTTCCTGGTTGGACGCCATTTGATTGAGGGCATGTGGGGTGACTCAGGATCAATCTATGACAATGACAGGACGACTTGGCTGGATGAGGGTTTAGCAGAATACCTAACTTGGAGTACCGATGATGAAGGCGTACCAGTTCGTGCTAAATTAGTTCAACAGGTTTCTAATGATGGTACAGATAAGATGGATATCTCAGAAATTGTATCATCAACTTACTCTCATGGCTGGAAGTTTTATCGATACAGTTGTTTGTTTTTCGATTACCTTCACCAATATCATTTGGATGATTTGATCGAATTATTGCGGTATGCACATTTCTCAGACATAGCGGCATTCGACGCTAAAGTAGCTTATTTCGCTACAGATCAAACATTGAACGATGGATTCCATTCACACATTGATGATTTGATTGATGACCTTCCAAATCTAACCGACCCTACGACAACTTTCCCGCCAGTAGACTCAATCACATATCTGGATTTGGATTTGATTCAGTCAGAATTCCAGAGTGTAAATGACTGCACTCTATCGGTAATTGATACAAATCCGAGGTTTACTTGCAGTGGTGTTCTATCCAGTGTTGCTTACTCTACAACACCAACAACCTCTGAATTATGGTATTTCTTTGATAATGAACTCACACAGATTCAATCGCATATGAAAGGCCTACAAGGTTACAACAATTTCGATCAGTTGACTTGCAGATTTTCAAATATTAGAGTTGGTTATACAGATTCGACACAAACCGATCAGTATGGACAAGCAGAATACTACTGTGATGGACCTTTGCCACAAGGAACCTATTCTAGGGACCCTTCACTCCAATTGATTACAGAAGATATTACAAAACTCAGACTAGGTACCAACGCAAACTGTGTCGAAGTAAACCCCACATTCATTCAATGTACTAGCACATACACATCACAATTATACGAAGATGGTACTTCATTTTCTGTATTAGTATCTGCATTTGAAAGCGATGTATACAACTTAGAAAATCAATTATTTGGAAAAAGTCCAACATTCTATTCTGATCTTGAATGCATAACAACCGGTACTCCATCAGAGGTTGAATACGCATATGGAGATGGGGTATATCTCTCAGGAAATTGGCAGTGTGACATAAATTTGTGATATGTAATGAACCCTAATGTGCCATTGTCCCTCATTCATCTTCAAAGCATGCACAAAGCAAAAGCTCTGTTGTAACCGCAAGCGACAATAAGGGTACCCATGCGAACACAGGCATTGTATAGGGGTCCCCTATACATCATTCGTCTTCATTGCAAGCCGCAGAGGCAATTACTACTTGACTGAAGTTAGAACTAAAACATCCTACTTTTTGGCGGGCATGTGGCAACATTAGACGAAATTTTCGATTTTACTCTATTTGAGATAATTTTGACTTTGTTCTTTGTTGTAATAATCCCACTACTTTGGATTAATTTCCGATTGAATATTAATCGTAAAAAAATATCCAAAATAACTGCTAAAGTTCGTAATGAAAGGGTCAATAGACTATTTTTTACTATACTAGTTTCTTCAACGATATTACTTATGTTTGGAATGATTGATATTGCATTACCTGCTCTAGTAATGTTGATTCTAGCATCTGGGGGGAAATTATCTTACAAGATTCCAAAATTCGGAAAGATTAGTTATGATGTAGACCGCTTCTCTAACGAGGTAGTTGCAGTGAAAGCCCATGAAGTATATGATGAAGCAGGAATACTGAGGCCACTGAAGACTGTTCAACTTCAATCACTTGGTAGTAACATGAAATCTACCACTGGATTATTCAAGAGTAGAGCACAAAAAAGATCTGCAATTGTACAAAATGAACAGATTCACATGCAGAATGCTCGCATACGGGCAGAACAAACATTACACAATGAAAAGCTACGTGCGGAGCAAATAAAAAGGAGGTCGCTTGTTAATGAAAGTATAAATGCTCATAAACGCAAAATCAGATTATCTCTGCTAAGCGCATTCGTCTTCGTTGCAAGCTTGCGAGCAATTACATTAATATCAATCACTCCGGTTATGGAACTTTTGGGCTTTCCTTCTAGCATTATTCCCGCAGAGCGAGGGTTTGTTGAAATTATTCTAGAAGATTATTGGGCATATGGACTAATTTTTGTATTCATAGGAATTGGACTTTATTCAACAGAGAAGGGTATTGAATTGTTAATGATATCTAGATTCAATCGCCCGAAATTTGTCCAGGTTGGCGATTTTCCAGAATCCTTCAAGAGTAAAATAATTAATTTGATAAAGGGTAAATCAAAAAATCCGGTGAAGACAAAGAATAATCGTAGTATCCGACCAAATTCGTCACCTAATTTCCAACAAAATCATTCGTCACCCAGGCCCTCTGGAGCCGTTTTGATGCAAACACCTTCTGGAATAAACCCAATGCCTATACAGCGCCCTCCCGGCATTGCTCCAATTCCAACGAGACCACCTACTGGATTGCCTCAAAGGACTATGGCGAGACCTCCGGCTTCAACCGTAATGCCTATGCAACCGGCCATGCCCATGCAGCCTCCTATTCCGCCTGTAATGCCTATGCAACCGGTCATGCCTATGCAGCCTCCTATTCCGCCAGTAATGCCAATGCAACCGGCCATGCCCATGCAACCTCCTATTCCGCCTGTAATGCCTATGCAGCCTCCTATTCCGCCCGTGATGCCAATGCAGCCCTCTATTCAACCGACAATGCCTGTGAGACCCGCTAACACTTCTAAGATGCAAGTTGAACAACAAGACCCTCAACAAACTTCCAATTCCGAATCTGTAGCGATTGATACAGCAGAAATTGAACCACCGCTACCAGAGACAGGTCTACCTGATGGGTGGACTATCGAGCAATGGAAATATTACGGCAAAAAATGGCTAGAGATGGGAAAATAACCCACGACAAAATAATCCAAATCGGATAGTTTCAGTGGGTGTGTCCGAATACCCATACGAATGCAATTGATGTTTGAATGGGCTTTGCGTGGATCATTTTAGACGCTACCGTTCCGAAATACTGACTCAAAGGTAAGGTATTATGTTATTACTCGAAATGAAGTAAAACCTTGCCAGTGTTCTTTCGATTATGTATGTGGTGATGTGCTTTAGCGACATCTTTTGCAGGCCATACTGAATCGATTACTGGCTTTAGATGGCCTTTGGAAATACCTTCCATTATTCTCGCTAACTGGCCTCTAATAGCATCTTCATCCTTCCATGTTCCCATGTGTACTCCAAACACACCCCGATTCCTATTCAT
>PAOW01000020.1 GCA_002710015.1 Methanobacteriota archaeon
GCTTAGGAGACAATCAATCGGGAACTGATGCTGACCCATACCTCAACGACTTCGATAATGATGGATATAACGATACTATCGATATCTTACCTCGCGTTGCATCCCCTGGAGACTTAGATGCAGACGGATGTATGGATGGGGTTGATGCGTTCAAGGACAACGCTCTGGAATGTCTAGACACAGATAAAGACGGTATTGGCAATAATGCTGATGGTGATGATGACAATGATGAGTGGACTGACGCGGATGAAATTCGAGCCGGTACAGACCCACTTGATCCAAACTCTACACCTGTAGACAGTTTTGAAATCGTCATTCCTGGCACTGAAATTGGATTGGGAGCATGGGATTTAATTGGAATATTTGGTGGAGTCCCAATATTCGCTTGGATTTTATTTGGATTCATAACTAGGAATGGAAGATGCTCTAGGTATGAGGAGGAATTGAGAGATGCCAAATCAAGATTGGAGCTTGAACAGGTTGCTGTTCGCTGGGAATATAGTTTGATGTTAAGACTTCTAGGTCCGCATCAAGGAATTAGACTGGAGAGATTGAGAGCAGAACTTGATGATGAATTTGAGAATGCTGAACTTTTACTTGGGATAGATTCAGAACAACCAGTTGAAAAAACTGACCATACTTCGATAGTAAATACCGAACAAAAGCAGTATCCAGAAATCATGACAGGTCCCTCACCTGATATGACACCAGATCAAACCGATGATAACGGCTATTCATGGATAAAGTATGATGGCAAAGATTGGTATAGAGTCCAAGACGATTCTGAATGGACTTTACTTGAGAGTTAATTGCTCATCTATATCTAAAAGCGCCAGGAGGAGGAGGTAGAGAAGGTGCGGAGGGCACAACCGCATAGGGGTCTTTCCTCTGCTCATATCTTGGATTTGTGAACATTGAAGTTGGCTCCTTTGGTGGTTTGTTTCTTCTAAAAATTAGAATAGATAATAATACTATAATTAGGACTCCAAAACCAGCAAACAAAATCTGTTTTGGATTAATTTCAATCTCTGAACTAGCGTCTCCCGCCTCAGATTCTTTCTCATCAGGTGCCTGCCACACCTCATATGATACATACCAGACGAAATATACCTCTTTTGAACCATCAGAAATAACCGCTGTGTATATCCATGGGCCAACAAATCCTGTGTGATTGCACAAATCAAAAGCTAATTCAGCAGCAGGATTATCACAATTGTAAGCCGGATGTGAAAAATTGTAACCTATTGCAATCTGTGTCCCGTTTCTCATCCATGTGACCGTGAGATTTAGGCGATTCTTATCCTCCAATGGAAGATTTACGTCTATCTCAAGGTAAAGGCTATCAGAGGTTGCGTTGAGCAGTATGTCAACTTGTTTTGGAGATTGATTTATTCTTGAATTCCTATCTATTAACTCATCAATTTCACCATTGCAGTTATCATCAATAGCGTTCCATTTTTCCCGCTCATCTGGATTTACATCAGGATTGGTGTCATCACATTCCTCAAACCATCTGTATCCGTCTAAATCTTCATCCAAATCAGGGCTGAGAGGGTCTGTAAATGTCTCTAAAACTTCCTCACCATCTAGTAATCCATCATTATCTGAATCATCGTCTAGAGGATTTGTTGATAGGTTAATGAATTCATAACCATCAATTAGTCCATCTGAATCTGAATCGCTGTCAAATGGATCTGTTGTGAGATTATTGAACTCAAATAGGTCTAGTAATCCGTCTTCATCACTATCTTGTCCAATGAAATCTTCGTCAATCCCATCTCGACAATTATTGTCTATACCGTCTAGAAGTTCAGCTGCACTAGGGTTGATTGAACTGTTGTTATCATTACAATCTTCAAACCAATAATATCCGTCAGTATCACTATCATTATCTTTGACTAGTGGGTTTGTCAAGTAAATTAAAACCTCATCTCCATCACTTAGCAAATCTCCATCAGTATCATACTCTGAGTAATTGGTTAGGTGAGTATGATACTCAGAATAATCTGAAAGATTATCACTATCGGAGTCGGTTTGATTGAAACCTTCGTCCCAAAACGAGTCACAGTCATCATCTATCCCGTTTAACAACTCAAGAGCTGTTGGATAGATGTTAGGATTTGAATCGTTACAGTCTTGGAACCAATAATATGAGTCACTGTCTGCATCTTCATCTGGGGTTAGCGGGTCAGTGAAGTAATTCAACACTTCAAGCCCATCAGATAAGCCATCACTGTCTGTATCGTTATTGAATGGGTCGGTATAATTGACGTTTATCTCAACCCCGTCCAGGAGGAAATCATCATCTGTATCAGCATCTGTTGCGTTTGTTCCAAATGTGAATATTTCCTCATAATCACTTAATCCGTCTGAATCTGTATCTGGGTTATTTGGATTGGTAAAATACACCAAAGTCTCATTTGAATCTGTTATACCATCACCATCGCTATCCAGATCTATTTCACTACCGTGCACGATAATTTCCCAGTGATTCCAAGTCCCCTCATCCTGATTACCATCATCATAAACTTCCAGGGTCCAAGTCCCTTCTGATGACTCACCCCAATGTTGAACACTTGTGAATAACCAATTGTTGTAGTCATTTCCATTGTCGCGATTTGCAAAATAATTGACCAATTCAGATTCAGTTCCATCTGGAGAAATTAGAGTCACGTCCAAATCACTGCGATAAGGATGGTCAGCATCGAAAATCACCTCAACCGATTCCACAGTAAGAGATTGAGAAAAATTGAAACTTGACACTACTGGACTAGAAGGAGCATTGTCAGGTATTGTTTGTGCAACAGTTATTCTACCACTTGAAAGATTTACCTCAGGACCTAGGTTGGTCCAATTATTTGCCAGACTAACTGCATGGCCTGCATCAACAACCCCAAATCCATATTTGTGATTAAACTCTAATCCAGCCCCATTGGTGCTCCATCCCGAATCGTTTGGATCATTTTTCCTCGCACTTTCAGCAAGTATTTGCTGAACATCTCTCCAAGTAAGGTTAGGATTTGATTCCAGCATCAAAGCAATTATTCCTGAAACAAGAGGAGTTGCACTTGATGTTCCTCCAAAATTACTAGTGTAATCTCCAGAGGTGTAACCTGCATTCCCTGCGTTATCAGTAGTTGTAATACCCACTCCACTTCCATCTGAGGGAGATGCGATTAGCACATTTGCTCCTGGTTCACCATAATTAGTCTGGTCACCATCATGATCAACAGCCGTTACCGAAATCGTGAATCTGCTATTTGCGTAAGCATCTAAATTTGAATCATCATCATTAGAAAGCCCATTACCTGCCGCCCATGTTATGATATTTCCTAACCCATTTCTGCCGTTGTATGCATCATCTTCGAAAGCAGCAAGCATCAATGGTCCTGCAGAACCTAGTATGTCTCCATCATCTGAAGGGCCCCAACTATTGCTGTAAATATCAATATCATTGTTGAGATGTGAGAGCGCGTTAGCTTCATCGTTATCCGAATTGCTGCAGGCTATCAGCATTAAACCTGCCAAAGATGCATTCGGTGCTGAACCACTTACTCCCAAACCGTTGTCGCCAACCGCAGCAGCAACACCTGCCGCTGCTGTTCCGTGAGCATCATAATAACTTGGCATTGGGTCGTCATCATAATTGCAATAATCGTAATCTAAAGTCTCTGCATAATTCGCTGAAATATCATCATGATCCCACTCTAATCCGTCATCTACAATGCCGATTACAATACCATCTCCACGAACATCGTTCCATGCGCCAGTAATATTCACGTCCTCGCCAGCAACACCGTTGTCCTGTCCGGTATTCTCTAAATGCCATTGGTAAGAAAAGTAAGTATCATTTGGTGTCCACCTAGGATACTTTTCTCTCAAGACAAGAGGATATGCAACCTCAATCAAACCGTCTTTTTGCAAGTTATGAAAGTATTCTGATGGATTTAATGAGTCAACTTCAACGATATATGTGTCTTTGAGTAAATTAATTTCTTCACCCATGACCTTGTCACTAACAACCACCCATTCAGTTGCAGATTCGATTTCGAAATTCGTATACTGTGATAAATCGCTTGCCCGCATGAAAGCTGATCTTATTGCTGGTGAGAACGAATATGTGATAGGGGCATCTTCTGAATTTTCGCTTAGAGGGGCTCCATCGAATTTCGATTGGAGTTTTTCAGCATTTACAGTTGGTGACAAAATAGTAACAAGCAAGATAGCCGTTAGCAAAAAGGGTAATTTGCAGAATTTTGAGTTAACACTGGAAGACAATGATACTCTCTTTGCCCCCATATGTTATAATTTGGCATGTTAGTATATCAATCTCTGTTTGCATTGGTTGCCAATTGAAGTGTATGTGATAACAATATCAGCGACGGTTGTGATTGTTTCGAGACTTTCTTTTGTTGGTTCCGCCTCTCCCACGGCTCCTACCTGGACCCTTTGGAGGTCTTTTACTCCGATCAAATCTTGGTTTACGTTTGCTACCTCTAGTGTCATCATTACCATTCCTTTTACCATAATGGTTTGATCTCTTTTTCTTGTTATTTGCTTCATTTGGACGGCCACGGCGATCTTTCCTCTCTCTTGAGTTTCTGTTACGAGANGGTTTACNTGGCNTTATGTATGAGATNTCCTCGTGNTTGANNACATCTCTAAAGTCNGGAGGTTTGAACTTTATTTGNAGGCCCACTTCNTTTTGAATCTTNGACCATTTACTTTTTTGCGGGTTTTGAACCAAACTGAATACATTTCCAGAATCACCAGCTCTAGCAGTTCTTCCAGAACGATGTTTGAATGCTTTCCCGTTTTCTGGAGGGTCGTAGTGAATAACGCAATGTACACCTTTGATATCTAAACCTCTAGCTGCAACATCTGTCGCAACTATTGCATGAGTCCTTTCTTCGGTAAAATCTTCTACTGCATTAGTTCTCTTCTTTTGAGGCATTCCACCGTGTATGCTTGTGACTCTGAGTCCCTCATTTTCAAGTTCTTCAGCAACCCTTTCAACACCTGCTCTTGTTCTACAAAAAATGAAACCTCTGCCAGATTTTCTTACCGCTTCGGCTGAAATTCTGCTTTTCATTGAATTTGGCATTAGCCAAAAGTAATGATTCATTTCTGTAACTGATACCTCCTCTGGCCCAATTTCGATAATTTGTGGATTTTTTTGATACTTTTCCCTTATGTGGCTTACTTCATCGTCCAAAGTAGCGCTGAACATCACAGTTTGTCGTTTTGGTGAACACTTTTCCAATATTTCACAAACTGGTTCTGTGAATCCCATATCTGCCATCCTATCTGCTTCGTCAAGGACTATTATGTCGACCTCATCAAGGAAAATTTCTCCTCTTTCAATTAGATCTAGTAATCTACCTGGGCATGCGACAACAATGTCAACTCCTCGGTTCAATCGCCTTATTTGCTTGGAATATGAGACTCCACCATAGATAGCCATTATTCTAAGGTCCAAGCCCCAAGCTATAGGATCCATAACGCCATGAATTTGTTCAGCTAGTTCTCTAGTTGGAGTAAGTATCAATCCTTTGGGAAGGTTTGGCTCACCACGACCAATATTTTCCAGCATTGGAATTCCAAATGCGAGTGTTTTACCGCTTCCAGTCGGCGCTCTGACACAAACATCCCTTCCAAGAATCATGTCAGGTATAGTTTCTCGCTGAACCTCAAATGGTTCCAGAAAACCCGCTCTCCTCAACTCATGGCAAACTTGTGAGCTTAGTCCCAAATCTGAAAACTTCACCTTCATTGAGACAACCCCACTACGTCAACCGATTATCATGCGTATTTAGCATGGGCAGGTGATTGGACAACAAATGTATTCACTGTAAGTGTGATTTTGATATATCGAAGTTCCAAGTCTACGATTTTGTTTTTTTATTCTTTACAGAAGTCAATAAACTGTAAGATACGCGGGGAAATTATGAGTCGTGCTGTAATTGGTGGAGGGTGCTTCTGGTGTGTTGAAGCTGCTTACAAAAACATGAGAGGAATTAAATCTGCATTACCAGGGTATGCAGGAGGTCATGATCAAAACCCAAATTACAACTCTGTTTGCAGCGGAATTACAGGTCACGCTGAGGTTGTGGAGATACTGTTTGATGAAGACGTAATTTCATATGAAACCATTCTGGATGTCTTCTTTACAGTTCATGACCCAACCCAACTGAACAGACAAGGCAACGACATTGGAACTCAATATCGCTCGGTAATATATTACCTCGACGACGAACAGAAGAACCTTGCTTTTAATTCAAAGAAAAAATTTCAAGAATACTACTTAGACGAAATTGTGACCGAGATAACCGAGTTAACCAACTACCATGAAGCAGAAAAATACCATCATGATTATTTTAATCTCAATCCAGGAAACGGATATTGTCAGATGGTTGTTGCACCAAAGTTGGCGAAGGTCAGGGCTAAATTATCTCACCTATATTGACGATTATTATTTTGAGCCCAACCTCCTCGGATGTGTATGGTGAACAATGTTGTGCGACCTCCGAAACCTGTCAACGAACCAGTACTAGGTTACTTACCAGGTAGCAAGGAACGTGAACTATTAATTGAAGAATTAGATAGGCAAGAAAAAGAAATCCTCGAAATCCCGTGCATAATTAACGGCAAGGAGGTCTTTACTGGTGACATTGTTGAACAGGTCATGCCCCACAATCACAGTCATGTCATAGCACGCGTTCACATGGCAGGGGAAAATGAAGTAAATAACGCTATCAAAGCGGCTCTCGATTCACATAAAATGTGGTCGACTATGCCATGGGAGGCTCGATGTGCTATTTTCTTGAAAGCCAGTGAACTACTTGCAGGTCCAAGACGGTATGAAATAAATGCATCAACAATGCTCAACCAGTCAAAAACATGTCACCAAGCAGAGATAGATTCTGCATGTGAATTAATTGATTTTTGGAGATTTAATGCTGATTATTGTCGCCAAATTTACGAAGATTTGCAACCTCCTGTTTCCCCATCTAGTATGTGGAATTCGAGTGAAATTCGCCCTCTAGAGGGCTTTGTTTTCAGCGTAACTCCATTCAACTTCAGTAGCATAGCTGCGAACCTACCATCAAGTGCAGCAATAATGGGCAACACAGGTGTCTGGAAACCATCAAGGAATTCTTATGTTTCGAATTATAAATTGATGAAATTAATGATGGATGCAGGACTACCTGATGGTGTAATAAATTTCATACCAGGTAAGGCAAGTTTGGTTGGAGATATTTGCTTATCACACCCAGAATTAGCAGGGGTACACTTTACTGGATCTACATCTGTATTTAGAAAAATGTGGAAAGACATTGCAAACAATTTAGAGAACATGAAATCATACCCAAGAATTGTTGGAGAAACCGGTGGAAAAGACTTCATTTTAGCACATCCAGACTGTGACAAAAGGGCTCTTTTGGTGGCACTTTTGCGAGGTGCATTTGAATTCCAAGGCCAGAAATGCAGTGCTGCAAGTCGAGCATACATTCCTGAGAGCGTTTGGGAAGAAATTGGACAAGATTACTGCAAAGAGGTATCTAGTATAACTATGGGAGACCCAAGAGATTTCTCCAACTTTATGGGTGCAGTTATCGATAAAAAATCATATGACAACATAGTTGGTTACATTGAAAGAGCAGTCGAAGACCCGGGCTGCGATATCGTCACTGGTGGAAACTATGATGAATCAAAAGGTTACTTCATAGAACCAACAACAATTATTTGCAAAGATTCACGATATGAATCGATGGAGCAAGAAATCTTCGGTCCACTTCTGTCCATACATATCTATCCAGATTCTGACTTCGACAGAATTCTAGAAGTTTGTGATACAACTTCAGAATATGCGCTAACTGGCTCCATATTTGCCACAAACAGAGAGCATATTGAGAAAGCAATGGCAGCCCTCAGGTATAGTGCAGGAAACTTCTACATCAATGATAAGCCAACAGGTGCTGTTGTAGGGCAACAACCATTCGGAGGTGCGCGAGGAAGTGGGACAAATGACAAGGCAGGTTCACCTCTTAACCTTCTCAGGTGGGTAAGTCCAAGATCTATAAAGGAGACATTTGCGCCGCCGCACGATTGGACTTATGGATTCTTGAGATGATTTGGAAGTCTACCCTTAGCTTCCAGTGCATTCTCAACTTTTGGCGTCAGCAATCTAGAATTTCGATTTTTAGCGACAATGGATAATAAGAACCAGCCGATGGATAAAATTGGAGTTGACAAAAGAAGCGTAATTGCTACCCACATAACTATGCTACCGTCTGAGAACTGCCAGGACCACCAGCCTACGATTACAAGAGTAATTAGTAAAAAGATTCTTGAGGCTTCGCTGGGAGTCGACCACCCTCGGTGATCAATGCGAGGTGCGAAGAGCCAATCCATTATTGCCATATTCTTCCCTCTAGAATATCAACTAATATACTGATGTTTTTCAACCGGATGATTAATTTTAGTCGCATACTAGCATCAACCCCTGCGATGATGAACGCACTTGAGCGGACTGCTGTTTCAGTGACGATTGATGGGCGAACTGAGCGGGGACATCAAGAATTACTGAGAGGACCAACACATGGAAGCATTAGTAGAACCTCTTAAACCACCCCCAAGTAATCTTACATTCGCAAGCCAATCATCACCATGGAATACAATTTGGAAGATGTTAGGTGTTGTAGTTTTAATTTACATAATCGCTAACCTGTCAGTCGCAGCTCTATACGGATTATTTTTGGGGGATTCTGAACTCGCGATTTTTTCATTAATCTGTTCCTTACCTTTAGTTCTCATATTTGTTTACTCGAGAAGGCCTAAGCTAACTCACATTATGCTAGCATCAGCAGACCAGTATGGTAAAAATCAGCACTATTTACCAAAATCGAGAATTTTATTTACACCAGTCCCTACAACTTTTTCCCACCACCTGATTAGAGATTCACCTCCACTAGAATTTCCGAAGACTTCAACTCTTTGGATTCTATTTTCCCTAACAATAGTTATCGCTTTCTTAGGAATGCTTCCTGTGTTTTTTTCAGATAATCCTGTGTGGTTTTTAATTGCTGTATTGGTTGGAATACCTGCTTGGCTGTTCGCTTTTTCGTTACCCGTTCACGCATGGTGGGGATTCTCGACAAAGCACTTTCAAATAATTACTACAAAGTCTGATGGAGAAAAAATGTTAGTATCAGGCATGTTATCAACAATTCCAGCCATAACGATAAATTCACTTATTTTTCCCCTATTACTAGCAGCAGCGGGAATAGAGATCTCCAGCAAGGTTGGTGAATTTTTGCTGTTGACTATTAGTGCACCGGTAGGCGAGGAATTATGCAAGGCGGCATTCGTTCTTGGATTGTACAAACTCATCGATTCTCCAAAAAGGGGTTTCCAGATTGGTTTTTCAGTTGGATTGGGTTTTGCCTTGCTAGAAAATCTGCAATACATACTTATCTCACTTGCAGGAGGTCCGGTTGGATTTTCCTTAACAGCAATAGTCAGAGGAATTGGATCAATACCTGGTCATGCTTTCTGGACAGGGTTATCAGGGGTATCAATCGGTTGGTATATCTGTATCAAGAGAGGAATTTCTCCACACCAAAATCAACAAAAAGCAAACTGGGTGGTTTTCGACAGTGGTAGTGGGGCAGTAAAGAATACTAATCAATCTACATCTACCTTTGGCACTAAGGTAAGAAATTGGCTATACAAGCCTCAAGAAGAAACTTGGAAACTTCCTGTAAGCCCAGTCGTTGGGATTTCCTTAGCAATTGCAGGGCATTCGCTGTGGAATGGTTCTAGCGTTCTTGTATCCAATGTGTTTGCTGGCACTCCTCTTGCAGTCATGGTTATTGCAAATTTGGCATGGACTTTAGTTATGATAGGAGTCCTTTTCTACATAGGAAAGGAAATACTAGCCTCAGTTATGCATTTACCGTGACAGATTTCACCTCCCGTAATCATAATTTACGAATCAAAATGAGGGGCAAGGTATAGACGGTGATTCTCCTCGCAATGGAAGGGGCCGAGTTATGGTTGACGTCATGCAGCCTGGTTTGCAAGAGGGTAAC
Source organism: Methanobacteriota archaeon (assembly GCA_002710015.1). Lineage (GTDB taxonomy): Archaea > Thermoplasmatota > Poseidoniia > Poseidoniales > Poseidoniaceae > MGIIa-K1. Next base: position 10,095 of record PAOW01000020.1, read on the forward strand.
CTACTGGTAACCTTCACAATTGTCGGGATTCTGATAGTAATATCTGAACGCTTCAAAGTTTTGGACAGACTGGGAGTTTACGCCGCTGCCGGACTTGGTTTGGTAGTAGGCGGCTTAGGACATTGGACTTGGCTAATCATTCTACTCGGTTTCTTGGGAAGTTCTCACAAAGCCACAAAATGGAGGTTAGAACAAAAATTAACTCTGGGGCTTTCAGAATCAGATGATGGACATAGGAGTTGGGGGAATGTTATTGCCAATGGTGGGCTTCCAGGTATAGTGGCAATTGTAGCATGGGTTTTATCCGATCATGACAATGGAATATGGATTTTCTCTGCAGCGGTTGCAGTTGCAGCATCTGATACTTTTGCTTCGGAGATAGGCTGCCTTGACAATAGAGTAAGAATGATCACCAATTTCAAAAAATGTGAACCTGGATTGAATGGAGGTTTTTCACCTAATGGTCAGTTAGCAGCAGCCGCTGGTTCAACAATCATTGCCATACTTGCGTTTTTGATGGAACAAGATGCCAAACTCGCAATTGCAGTAGCTGTTATTGGTTGGTTAGGTTGTCAAATGGATAGCTATCTTGGCGCTATTTTGGAAAATCGAGGATTTATGACAAAAGGTACTGTCAATGCCGCAGCCATAACATTTGGAATAATGCTAATGTGGTACTACTTAGATTTCCCACATCTATGATGTGGGTTCTTCTACCCGTAATGCATGGGCTAGGACATGCAGAGAAGGAGCATTGCATTATTTGCCCTTCTGTGCATGTGTTTAACGTTAGTAAGTCCTATTGTCAAAAACGCAGACGCAGAGGATGATTTGTATGAACCGGGATTCGTAGAATGGAATGTAAACAATCTCCACAGAATCTATCTATCGGGAGTGGAAGAGAGTGTCAACCTAACACGAGATAGAGAAGCGGCATCTATGGGTAACGTGCTTATTAGGACAGGTCAAAGTGCTTCTATTGGCCCACTTTCAATGCCGCCCTTAGAAATGGGTTTTAATGGGACATTCAATATCAGCACTTACGTCGCTGCATATGTTCAAGCTGGAACCGGTCTTCCCTTGCTTCAGTGTAGAACCAGTAACCCCGTGACGATTGATACTCAATTACAGATTGGGGATTTTTCCTATTTTGGTTCTGTAACAAAAAATGTCTACGAATCAGCAGCTGAAGCACACAATATGAGCACTCAGATCGAAATCGCAAACATTACGGCAAGACCTGGTGACATAGTCACATATTCAATGACAGCATCAACAACCTGTCCTGCTAATATCAATCTGGAATGGGGAGGAGATGGTGTCTTTGCAGGTGGTATAGAAATACGAGGAAATTTGTTTTCACCTGAAGTTGAAGTAACAGTAGATGATTCACGCATTGCCCATATTCAACTTACTGCGACTCTACCGTGGGGCTTCAACGATCTGGACCAAGATTTCACATCAATGAACATATATGGACCAGTTGAGCCTGATGAAAAACGAGTTTACGATGAAGACATGCGACCAGAAGGATTCACAGCTACCAGCGAATATGTCGAACGTACAGATGACATGGGGCGACCATCAAAGGTCTTCACAGGAAAAAACAAATTACCAGCAGGTGACAATGTGTTGATTGTTTGTCTGAAAACAGTAGATACGATCGTTAACTCAATCGCTGGTAAAAATTGTGACCATGAAGGCATTATCAGATTTAATGTTGAATCCGAAGATACTCCGATGGCTAGTGCATTCCTTTGGTTGTCGATATCTGGTTTTATTGCAATCATCGCTTATTTGGGATCACAAATACGTCAAGGTATTCTCTTACCTCTCCCTCTGATGGGGGCCTTAGTAATCATGGCCATCCTAATGATACCTTTAGCCAGCAGCATACCAGATTTAGGAGGGAAAGAAATTGTCGCGTCAGATACAAGATCCCCTTCATTCATTCTTCATCAAAATGGTAATGGGTCTGTTTCTCTTGATGAATTATTGGATGGTAAAGAAGCTGTAATTGTAGGCATAACGCTACCTGCCTCTATCAATGCAGTGGATCAAACAAAACAAATTGAAAATGCTGTTGATAGATTAGGAGATAGAGTTAGCGCTGTGCAGGTAGTTACCGGAGAAAATGTCAGAATGGATGATTTGGACACCATTGCAGAAATAACCAATGCAAGTTGGCCAATTCTTATCGATGACGGAGAGAGTAGATTTGCAAAGAGAATGCCAATGGGTGTTTCAGATTCAATTGTCGTTATCGATTCTGCTGGGCATGTTACCTTTACTTCTGCTGCGACAGCAAGTTCAGAGGACATTATCGATGCTGTTGATGGTATAGGGACGGGAGGATTGCAATCTCCAACCTCAGTATTTAGCCTTCTTTGGGGGCCAGGTCTTGCAATGCTATTTGTTGCACTACCACGCAAAAAATACGAGGCTCCTGATGAACCGTTATTGCCGGGATCTTCGTGGGGTAGCATAATCTTAGCCGGTGGCATTGGTTTCCTCTCTGTCAACATTCTACCGATGATTGCTGCCTTCATACCAAGTGATAACGATCTAAGGTCTTGGCTAGATATTGGCTTGTTAGTATGGTTCGTCAGCGCAGCAATTAGGGCTGCAATTGTCGGTACACCTGGAGAAGTTAGATTCACAGCTAAGGTGCTGCATAGGTTATACTCTACTGGTTTTAACAACTGGAAAGATGTTGAAGACACGGAAAGAGATTTGCTCATCGGATTTTGGATGGGTTGGTTCATCTGGCTTGCATACCCTGCAATACTAGCACAAGGTGTTGCTGCTATGCTAATGACAGGAGGCTTTAACATAATTTTTGGCCCTTTAATGCTGCTTGCTTATTTTATTACAGCCGGTATATTCACGTTAATTATTAGATTCATATCTTCTTGGGGAGGCCCTATTTCACAAGCATTTGGTTCCTTCGGGTCGGGGCCATTTTCTCAAGCCCTAGGTTGGGCATTAATTCCCATATCAGCATGGACATTGGCAAATGGAATAATTCACGCTTTCAATATAGGACTTCTATGAGTGTTTAAGATGGGGAAAAAAATCACAAGGAATCATGTCCCATTCACATTGCCAACAAGACCTCATGCACTTGTTCAGGAGTGGAGAAATCTTACATTTATGCATTGGGAAGTAGATATAGAATTAATTTCAAAACATGTTCCAAAAGGTCTTGAAATCGATCTATTCGAAGGTAAGGCATACGTTGGAACGATTCCGTTCGTTATGCGAAATGTTAGACCAAGACTACTTCCTGCTGTTCCTGGAATCTCTACATTTCCTGAATTTAATGTCAGAACATACGTCAAAAAAGATGGCATCCCTGGTGTATTATTTCTAACATTAGACGCTCAAAGTCGGATTACTTGCTGGCATGCAAACAGATCTTACGGTCTGCCATATCAATATGCCAAATGTGAACTAAAATCCAATACTCAAGGTTATGATTGGAGATCTGAAAGAAAAAGTAACGGTGTTAGGTTAGAAGGTTATTGCAAATTACTTGGGGGAAAACGCCAAGCAGAACTGGATAGTCTCGAATACTTCCTGTTTGAGAGGGATTCTCTATACACTTATCACAAAGGAAAGGTTCACAGGGCATTTACACTTCACGAACCTTGGGTTTTTGAAGACGCAGAAGTAGATATAACATGCAATACTTTGACTGCACATTACAACCTAGGTATTGATGTTCTAAAACCTGAATTTGTTCATGCCTCCCATGGTGTGAAAGTCAACACGTGGCCTATTGAGGAGGTTTTACAATGAAAAATAGAGATTATTTGCTTCTTGATGGGGACTGTGGACTTTGTCACCGATTAGCAAATTTCATTGACAAACGTTTATCAAAAAACAAGAGGATTTACTACAGACCAATATCTTCAACAGAAGCACAAGAAATGATTGCATGTATGCCGGAGCGCCAGCGGAAGGCAGACTCGGTATATCTGATAAAAGATGGTAAATCCTACATCAGATCAGCAGCAGGGATAAGATGTCTATTATACATGAGATGGTATTATTCAATGTGGTTTCCAATTGTATGGTTGATACCTCTTCCAATCAGAGATATAGGATATATGATGATAGCTAAATATAGGCACAAATTCTTCAAAAAACCAAGCCAATGTATGTTTAGGGTTGATTGAATTTATGCTAATTATGTAATATTTTGATTTTACTAAACCAGTTGATTGCGTTAGATTTTTATCACTAAAAGTTGCACTTTTGGGGATTTTCCATCCATGAATAAACTGGTTTGATAAACCCCAATCTCCGAGAGTGTTTGAAGGGGGGGAGATTGGTGAATAATTTAGGCTCACCTAAAATCGATATATCCAGACTTATCACCCATTTTTCAAGTTATGAGATTGAAGGAAATAAATCTCATCCAGAGAAAATGATTGAAGGCCTAAGCATGGTCTCAATGAAACTAGACAACGATAACTATGAACACGTGAAGTATCTTTCAACAGAAGGATTGTGTAAGAATAAACGTAAGGACTTCGTTATCTCCCTGCAAAAAGAACTCAATACAGAGGTCTTTGAACTCTCGACATGTAACAGAGTCCTCTACGTAGGGTTTGGAGTATCATGCGAAAATCTTGAACAAGCTATCTTACACTGCTCAGGATTGAAAGACGCCCCGTTTGAATATCATAGCGGCTTACCAGTATGGAGGAAACTTGTTGAAGTATGCAGCGGATTAGACTCATTCATACTTGGTGAATTGCAAGTCATGTCACAATTCAGAGGATCTGTTTCATGGCACAAGAAGAACGGATTACTGTCACTATTCAACTCATCATTCTTTGACCATGTAGTATCTGCAAACCGAATCGTCAGGAAAAATTTAGGTTTCAACAAAACAACTGAATCTATGATGGTTCTTGCGCAAGCATCGCTTGAACGAGAGGTCAAACAAAATAGCGACAAACTGGCACTGGTAATTGGATCAGGTGATATGGGAGCAAAAGCAGTTGAAGTCCTAGGTTCCTCTGGAATGAGCAAGATAGTAGTCGCATGTCGAAACCCAGAAAAAGCCACTCAAAGGTATCCAGAGATAACTAAATATGCAAAAGTCATATCCCTAGATGATTATCTAGAGAAACAGATCAAACCATCACTAATTATTTCCACAATCAGAAGTTCTGAAGTAACGTTCAACGAATCTAATCCCCTTCCATCCACAGAAAACGCCACAGTTATGGACTTCTCTTGGCCACCGTCGGTTGATATTTCAGCAGTCGAATCTGGAGAGTTCTTAGGAATGGAACACTGGATTAGGATGTCGCACAAGCTTGGCCAAGAATGGAATTACAACGAAACCATAGAAGATAGTGAGAAATTGCTCCAAAAAATAGAAGATAAATTTACGTCTGCTTTGAGCGATAGAAGCCAAGCTAAATTCCGCACTGAGATTTATTCAACACTCGAGAAATTAAGCAAAGGTTGGCAAAACTCAATTGAAGGAGAAAACTCAGAGCCAAACATGGAAGCATTCTCAAGAGAAATCGCAACATGGATTTGTAAACAGAGCAAACCATTCGATACAACGACTTTGGAAAATATGGTAAAGTCGTCTAAAAGACAAATTAGTCCAAATTTATTACAGCACATCGCCGATAATGTAAATCAGAAACTAATCGAAATACACAACTCTACTCTGTAGGAGAGTTTTGAGTGGATAAGATTAGAATTGGGACTAGAAAATCCCAACTTGCTCTATGGCAGGCAAGAAAAGTTAGTGACTTACTGAAGTCTAGGGGTTTGAGGACTGAAATAGTAAGTCTATCTTCAGGCGGAGACAGATCGCTTGGAGGTGATTTGTCATCAGCTGTTGGTCAATTTATACACTCGATTGATGCTGAATTAAAGAACGATAATATCGATATTGCCGTTCACTCAGCAAAAGATGTCCCTGTGACCTATCAAGAAGGGATTTGTAACCTCGCTTACCTCGAGAGGGGATGCACTAACGATTTACTGATATTCAACGATTCAACAAAAGGTTTGAGACTCAAAGAATTGCTATCAACCAACACTGAAACCAGTGTTGATGATGCACTGGAGATAATACCAATTAATGGAATGGTAGGTAGCGTTTCTGGTCGAAGACAGAGCTTTGTTTTAAGCCGTAGACCGGATGTAATCCCAATCTCAGCAAGAGGGGACATTGAAACTAGGCTGTCGAAACTAAAACAAGGAAGGTTTGACGCAATAATATTGGCTGAAATTGGAATAAAAAGACTAAGCGAAGATGGTTTGTTAGACGACAATTTCCTAAATCTAAATGCTTACCGCATTGAAGAGAAAGACTGGCCTACTGCTCCTGGACAAGGAGCAATTGCCGTGCACTGCAAGACCGAGAATAGAGAGAAATTTAGAGAAGTTGGGGAAATATTGAACCATAAAAACACTCGAGTCAACGTAGAAAATGAAAGATTAATTCTTCAGCAGCTTGGAGGGGGTTGTCTATTTCCATGCGGTATTAATGCAACAGGTTCTCAGATTAATGCCACAATAGCACCCTCAAATTGGAGAGAGGTTTACTCTGTTGGGATGCGTTTTCCCTTGATTGAGTTTGAAGGTGAAATTAGTTCTTTCAACGTTGTAATTGAAAACCAGAGAATTGCGCAAATAGAAAGTAGCGGATCTGGTCCAAAAATAGTCTCCACATTAAATTCAGATAGACTATCAAGAAACCTGATTCTCAGCGGCATAAATGTCGTAAATTTGCCAGTTTTAGATCTTGAGCCTTTGGCGAATAATTGGCCATCAGAATTTATTGACAGGTCAATCCCAAAAAATAAGTGGCCGTTTCTGGTTCTAACATCGCCGTTCGCTGCTAGGTGTGCGGTGGAGATTGCGAAAGAGAATAAAGACATTAGCAGGTTACAATGGATTGCTATCGGAGAGGGTACAGCAAGGGCTTGCTTTAAACAAGGAGTCACTGTTTCTTTGTGCGCTAAATCACGTAATTCAGAGGAGTTGTTCAAATTCCTAGATTCCACATTTGACAAGTCTACCGAGTTTTTGTTGCCAAGATCAAGTGTTTCGAAAGATAACTTGTTTAACAATCTGAAAAACGTTGGATTCAATGTTACAATCTGGACAGGATATCGAAATAAATCAAGGGTTGTTGATGAATGTGATATCAGTGGTAGCGATGTATTACTACTATCATCACCCTCGTCGGCAAAATCATGGGAAGAAAACGGCTTACCCATACCTAGAAATATACTTTGTATGGGCCAAACAACCAAGGAAGCCGTTGAATCAACCCCATTTTTCGCTGGCTCTAAAGTTGAAGCATTACAAGGACCAACCTCCGAATTTTTGAAAATGTGGTGGAATCAAAGAAGGAGTGTTGAAGATGAAAGTTCGACCAAGGATAAATAGATGGACAATATCGAGAAGAAACCTAATTTTCGATTCCAGCATCAAGTCATCCCTTGTCCAACCACATTTTGTCGTCAAAGGTGAAAATATCGATCAAGAAATCAAAACCATGCCAGGAATAAGTCGACAGTCTGTTGATGTTCTGATAAAGACAATATCTTCTGATATGGACCTTGGAATCAAATCGCACATGTTGTTTGCTGTTATTGACTCTCATGATAAGGACGCTAATGCAACAATAGCCTCAATGGATGATATGCACTTGCAAGAAGCTGTTCGGAAACTAAAAGACGAATTTGGGGATGAAATTGTTATTCTAACAGATGTTTGTTTGTGCACAGCCACAAACCACGGCCATTGCGGAATTATTGATCATAATCACAGGATAGACAACGATTTGACTATTGAGGAATTATGCAAAATTGCAATTTCGCATGCAAAAGCTGGCGCTGATTACGTATCTGCTTCGGATATGATGGATGGGAGAATAAAATCGATCAGAAATGCTCTTGAGGAAAATGGCTATACCAGTACTGGAATAATGTCATATTCCGTAAAATATGCTTCTTCATTCTACGGACCTTTCAGAGATGCTGCTGATTCTTCTCCTGATTTTGGTGACAGAAATAGCCATCAAATGGACTTTAGATCAGGATATGAAGAAGCAATAATGGAATCTCTAGAAGATCAAAAAGAAGGTGCTGATATACTAATGATTAAACCTGCAATAGCATACCTCGATGTTGTAAGGAAGGTGAAAGATAGAGTGCATAGGCCTGTTGCTATTTACAACGTAAGTGGTGAATATTCAATGTTGATGAATTCTTTTAATGAAGATTCAAGAGGTAATGCTATTGTTGAAATCTTGAACTCCTTTCGACGAGCTGGAGCAGATATTATCGTAAGTTATCACTCAAGAGAAGTATTTGCTAAAAATTTGTTAGGGTGATGTAATGGATAGAAGTGTTTCGAATTCGTTACATATTGACGCCTTAGACCATCTTGTTGGCGGAGTTAATTCGCCAGTTCGTGCCTTCAAATCTGTTCACGGCTATCCCATATATTTTGAAGAAGCATCCGGTGCAATAGTAACAGATGTTGATGGAAATAAGTATGTGGATTTCGTTCAATCTTGGGGTCCATTAGTCCACGGCCATTCTCATCCAAAAATAATTGACTTAGTTTACAGTAAAATGAAGAAAGGTACATCTTTCGGAGCACCGCACGTAGGTGAAATTGAACTCGCAAAAAGAGTAAAGAAGAGATTCAAGCATATGGATAAGGTTAGATTTGTATCATCGGGAACAGAAGCTGTAATGAGTGCGATACGGTTGGCTCGAGGATACACAGGTCGGGATTTTTTGGTAAAATTCGAAGGATGTTATCACGGCCACGTGGATTCCTTGATGGTCAAATCTGGAAGTGGATTAGTGACTTTTGGAATTGCGAGTAGCCCTGGAATCCCAGACGATACTGTTGCAATGACATTGCTTGCACCTCTCGATGATGAAGAAGCGATTGAGTATTTGTTCAAAGAACATGGGAAAGATATAGCCGCAGTGGTCATAGAGCCCCTTCCTGCAAACAACGGTATATTGCTTCAGAGAGACCAATTCTTGCGAAAATTGCGCGAACTTTGTGATGAAAATAATTCGTTGTTGATCTTTGATGAAGTTATCAGTGGATTTAGATTTAAAGACGGAAGTTACGGAGATATGTGTGGTGTTACGCCAGACATAACTGCCCTTGGAAAAATCATAGGAGGGGGACTACCGGTTGGTGCTTATGGCGCACGGTCTGAAATCATGGAAAAACTGTCGCCTTTAGGTCCGGTCTACCAAGCAGGAACTCTGTCTGGAAATCCTCTAGCAATGGCAGCAGGAATCATGACCTTAGATATGTTAGATGACGAAGCATACGACTACTTAGAACAGTTAGGGCAAATTCTTGAGCAGCGTGTTATCCCAGTTCTAGAAAAACATGGAAAACCAGTAAATTTTGTTAGAATGGGTAGTTTGTTCTGGTTCTCACCAGGTTCGGGAAACCCACCAACTAGAGCCGATCAAATTCCTTCGGATGCTGGAAAGATGTATGCAGAAATACATAGCGGACTTCTTGAGAAAGGTTACATGCTTGCACCATCCGCTTATGAGGTTGGTTTTATATCAACTTCACATACCTCCGAACATATTGTTGGTATGGTTGAAGCACTTGATGAAGTTCTGAGCGAAATGGTGGAATTGCGTTGAATGGAAAAGAGAGAATTCTGTCAGCGCTAAATCTTCAACCAGTTGATAGAACTCCCGTTTGGTTCATGAGACAGGCAGGCAGACACCTACCAGAATATCGAAAAATTGCGAAGGAGTTTTCTTTCTGGGAACGTTGCATGGATACCGACTTGTGTCAGACAATATCACTACAACCCATTGAAAGGTATAAGAAAATTGATGCTGCAATAGTTTTCAGTGACATATTAACTCCTTTACCTGCACTGGGTTATGACGTAGAATATGGTGGAGGTATCAGAATTAGTGACTTTAATTTTGAAGACATTGATGAATGGACTAAATTTAATTCACGTAAACACGCACCTTGGGCTGCTAATGGCATAAAGGCGATTGGAGAGGGAATTGATAATGTTGCAAAACTGGGTTTCTCAGGTTGCCCGTGGACAATCGGGATGTATCTCATTGCAGGAGGCACGACCGATAAGGAATTTAGCAATACAAGAGCAAAGATTTTCTCAAATCCTGAACAAAGCGACCGCTTACTCATGACTTTAGGAGAAATTGTTGGCGATTTGTTAGCAGACCAAGTGAATTATGGAGGTGCAGATGCTGTCCAGCTCTTTGACACTTGGGCAGGCTTACTAAATGAGGAATCATACAGAAGATACGCGTTACCTGCAACTAAAAAAGCAATAGAAGTTTTCAGGAATAAAACAGGCTCAGAAGTTCCTCTAATCCATTACGCAAAAGGCTCAGGTCATTTGCACGGGGCAATTAGAGAACTTGATGTAGATGCTATATCTCTCGATTGGAGAGATGATTTGAAACAAAATAGAGAAATGTTTGGGGATAAATTTGCATTCCAAGGAAATCTCGACCCTGCCTTACTTCACGGATCAACTGAGGTTGCAAAGACTGCGACTGAAAAAGTATTGAATTCCGCTGGAACAAAACCAGGCCACATATTCAATCTAGGTCACGGATTCGCTCCTTCGGCTAGAATCGAATGTGTAGAAACAGTTCTCCGTCAAATCGTTGGTGATTGAAATGCGAGATAAGATGTCTGAAATGGTTCACAGAATTCAGGATATCATTTGCGACGAATTAAAGAAAATTGATGGTGTCAATTACCGAGAAGATAATTGGGAAAGAGATGAAGGAGGAGGAGGAAGAAGTAGAGTTTTCTCCAATGGTAAGGTTTTCGAAAAAGCAGGAGTAAATGTGAGTGTTGTTCATGGAACTCTAAGTAAACAAGCGGCAGAAAATATGGGTGGAGGTCACGAATTACAAGGTAGTGATTTAGATTTCTTTGCGACTGGAATAAGTTTAGTTCTCCACCCACACAATCCAATGGCTCCGACCGTTCACGCAAATTACAGATATTTCGAGAGAGGGAAAGGAAAGAAAAATGGAAGTTGGTGGTTTGGTGGAGGTGCTGATCTTACACCTAGTTACCTCTTTGAAGAAGACGCTATACACTTTCACAGCACCCTAAAGGATGTATGCGATCGGCACGAGGTTGCAAATTACGATAGCTACAAAAAATGGTGTGACGATTATTTCTTCATCAAGCACAGAGATGAGAGAAGAGGTGTAGGAGGTATCTTTTTTGATGACCTAAATGGGGGTAGCAAGGAAGAATGTTATTCTTTTGTTGCAGATGCTGCAAGTTGCTTTTTAGACTCATATTTGCCAATCTTGGATAAACGAAAGGATATGGATTTTTCAGAAGAAAACAAAGAATGGCAACAAATTCGTAGAGGAAGATATGTAGAATTTAATCTTGTATATGACAGAGGCACTACTTTTGGTTTGACCACTAACGGGCGAATTGAGAGTATACTAATGTCTCTTCCATTAACATCGAGATGGGAATACTGTCACGAAGTCCCAAGTGGAAGTAGGGAAGATAATTTGTTACGTGTATTGAGAGAACCTGTAAATTGGCTTGAACTTGAATGAGTTGTTAACTTATGAGTGATTTAGAGGATTGGATAAAGCACGGTGATGAAATGCGCCGTCCACTCCTTGTGAACCCAGCACTATCAAAATCTGAAGAGGTTATTATCGTAGGTGCCGGTTTGTCAGGTTTATCTTGTGCTTTTAGATTATCAACTACCAGACCCGATATCAAAATTAAATTGATCGAGAAATCTGAGGTCTTAGGAGGAGTAATATCTACATGGAAAGAAGACGATTGGATATGCGACTTGGCAGTAAATGCTGTGAGACCTCACCCTGCTTTTTGGCGTCTGGTTAGAGATTTAAATCTAGATAAAAAATTCATGCCAACAAAATCAGACTCCACATCAAGATGGATAATTGTTAATGGCAAGAAGCACAAACTTGGATTAAATTCTCTCTTTAAGTTAGGCCCATTACGTTTCTTTAGGAGCATAAGAAAATCAAGAATAGGAGGTGTATCTGTTTCAGAGGTTATTCCGAATAAAAAAATTGCAGATGCATTTACCCTTGGAATCGTCAATGATATTGCCGACAATGTTGACGCAGATTTCTTGATGCCCTCAATAACTAAATTCGGGAAAAATCCTCCAATTAGTAAAAGAAAATTAAGAAAGAAGATTCAAGATTCATACCCCATTTTTACTCCAGCCAAAGGCACACTAGCCAGTATTGAGGGTGGAATGCAGACTATCACTGACGCATTGATTCAGAATTTAGAATCCAAAGAAAACGTAGAGATAATAACAAAAACCTCATTTGAAACACCAGAGGAAGTTTCGCAACGCTTCTCTGTAAATCTTGAATCTATAATTTGGACTTGTTCGGGATGGCAAGAAGCGTTTGAGGAAACTGAATTATCTATATTTGCAGTTGGGTATAACGAAAAATGTGTTTCACAGGTCCCAAAAGGATATGGAACACTAATACCGGATGAGGACATACCAATAAGCGGGATATTACATGAGAGTGATATTCATCACTCGGTAAGATGCCCTAAGGGAATGAGGCTGTTTAGATTGATGGTGCCACACTCTAGATGGGATACGAGCGAAGAATCTGTGAAAGAGAGCTTGATTTCATTACTAACTTCTAACAAACCTATATTATTCAAAAAACTAGGAGTGAGGAAAATTCCCAGTTTTAAGCCAGGTCATATGAGCAAAATGCAGAACGTCTCGCCTAAATGCTCATATTTGGGATGGTCTGTTAGTGGAGTATCAATAACTCATGTTGTGGATGAAGCAGAACGCGTGGCTGAAATATTCATCTAGATGCCAATCTCTATGACTTATCGAATGAGTGATGTAATACCTCTCTTGAAACAGAGATAGATTTCCCATCAGAGGATAGTTCCGGCATTTCTTCATAATCAGATTCTTTTAGTTGATATTCTATATCCTCTTTTTGTTGTGCGGAACCTTCAGCTTGTGTGTAGGTATATTTTGCAAAATCCTTGCACCACTGGTCATCGACATTCAAGCATTCAACTGCGTAAACATTTCCGCCCCACTCCTTTGCGTCCTCCACCAATTCATGGCCTAATTCGTCAGTTGTTTCTAAACAATCAGCAACGAAACTTGGGGAATATACTACAATCTCTTTCTTTCCCTGCTTGATTAAATCCTCAACTACTTCATCTGTGTATGGAGTTATCCATTCTTCAGACCCAAATTTGCTCTGGAAAGTCATCATGGTTTGCTCAGGTTTGATATTTTTCAGGCGATCTACAATCAGTCGATAGGTTTCATAGCAATGGCGATAATAATCATCTCCCTTTTCTAAAACACGACGTTTTTGCATTCCGTGGAAGGTTAACAATAGCATGTCAGTATTGATTCCGTTTTCTTTTAGTTCTTTGAGCTTCTCGTCAACAATTCTTACTGAATTATCAATAAATGCATGGGTTCTATGGAAATTCGTAATTACTTCGAAGTTTGGTATCTTGACCCTTTTACCCAACTCTTTTGCCAAGGTATCAATTCCTGAGGCGACTGTGCTCTCAGAGTATTGAGGAAACATCGGTACAACCATTAATTTGGTAGCACCGACGCCGTTCTTGAGATCTTCCTCCCAACTGTCATACACCTCATTCACGTATGGAGGAGATAATAGAAATGCGTGATTCACTTCTACGTGACCTTCTGAATCGATTGTTTTCAGCTCTTCTTCGACTTGTTTGGTAAACTGTATCGTATTTGTTATCAATGGAAAACTTTCACCATCCCATATCCTTTCATACAGCTTTGCTGATTTTCTTGGACGCAATGGTAACACAAAACAATTCAAGATAAATTTCCACACTAGCGGGTTCCAATCGATTAACCTTGGATCGCCCAAGAATTCTCTTAGATATTTTCTGAGAGCTTTTGGGGTTGGTGCTTCTGGAGAGCCTAACTGAACGAAAACGACCTTTGTCTTTCGTTTTGGTGGTATATATTTCATGATACAACATCCTGATTATTTTTGACTGGATTGCTCATATTTTCAATCAAATCTCTATTGAGATACCCGTGTATGTGCCTCGGTTGTAAATTTGTTAAATAAACTGATGTTTGACTCAACCCATCTCAGATTTTATCAAAAATTAATCCAAACCTCTAACATATAACTGCACGGCATTTGGTATGTTATCTAATCTAGATTTTCAATTTGTTATGTTATTTGTCAAAACAATAACCTAAGTATTATGTTTATGTTTGCACTATTATGCGAACTTACTTGATAGCACTGATATTATTCACAATATGTCTTACTCCTGCCGTGAGTGCGCACAACCAAACACCTGATACAATAATCACTGTTGACAGCACAAGTCTACGCTTTAGCCCAGATACTGTTACAATAAATGAGGGAGACGCAATTCGATTCTTCTGGTCAGGTCAAATTCTACCTCACAACGCCGTTGAGGAGAATGGAACCTTTGATTCAGGCGATACCGAATCTAGCGAAGACTACCGATTTGTATTCGTGCAGGGAATAAATGGCACGTTCGAATATTACTGCGAACCACACAGAACCCTTGGAATGGTTGGCCAAGTCATCGTCAATCCAATATCCAACGCATCCAATAACACCACTACTGAAGGGAATCAATCAGACATGCCTAAGGAAGATGACGATGAATCTTTCATGCCCTTCGTATCGATTCAAAGTCTGATGTCAGTTGTTCTAATAGCAGTTTTACTAAGAAAGGAAAACAAACTACAACAGTGAACTTCCTTCCAACACAGGTCTTTTCAAGCTTGGTGAGAAGTCAGTAAGCCTTGCTGTAACTGTAATCTCATCTCCTTCCTTGTGGGATAAAACCTCATCGTTTAGTGCTAATGGCATTTTTACAATTCCATTATACGGCCCACCGTCTATCAGCGCGTGTATAGACTGACCTCCTCTGTATGTCGAATCCCCAATTAGAGTCCGCTCAATTTTCTGTATTTTCAATTGAACATTGAAATCCGAAGTTTGGGACTCCATCATTTTCTTTCTATCACTTGAGAATTTTATACTCTCCATTTGGAGTATTAATCGCTCTAGTTCAGTGTCTATTCCTTCACTGATAACATCTGCAATTTCTTCTTGTTGAGCATGGATTTCTTCCTTGACAGGCTCATCATGTGATATGATTTCAGGCTCGCTTGTTTCTGAAACTGAAACTTCTGATTCGCCGACTTGCTCTGTGACAACTTCTTCAGGAAGTTGATCAATTTCTTCTAGGACAGATTCAATTTCTTCATCAATTGTGTCTTCAACCTGAGTCACATCGAATCCAAGTTGCTCCCACATGGAATTGAGCTCGTTAATGTCCAGTGTTCCATCTGCATCTAAATCAAACTGCTTTATGGCATCCTTGACAATAAACAAAGGAACTGTCATTCCAATTAAGGCTCCAATAGCAGTAGAAATCTCAACCGCATCCATTACACCATCATTGTTCCCATCCGAATGAGACAATAACATTTCAGGAGTGAGATTTTTGCTTCTAATCATATTAGTAATCTGATCGGCAATCACATTGTTTGCAATTTCAGACGCACTTTCACCCGCTTCATTTTTAGGTAGACTGGAGTCAATTTTGTATTTGCCTTGCTCGATATTCTCCATTAACTTCTCCCTACCTTGTTGGCGAAGTTCTTCAGCACGGTCTAACGCTCTCTGTCTGCCACTCTCGACAATCTTTGAAGTAGCGACTCCTGCTATTCCTGCTGCGGTGGCAACTGCCCCCAGTTGTAATCCCTTTCTTGCAACCTCTGAATTTTTTAGAGCCTGTATTTTTTGAGTATTTGATCCGCTCTGGATACCATATGCGCTTGCCAAGACGTCTACTTCAGAGCTTTGGAGATTTTCTAAAGGCATACCTCCCCTTACCTGTTGAATGAGCCTAGTTAGAATCTGAGTAGACTGTTCATTGTGTGCTGCTGCAACATCTTGAACTGGAACTTGGCCAGTTTCAACCCAATTCCACTGACCTGTGCTGTCCTGCTTCAACACCATTTTCCCATCTGAACTTACTGCTGAACCGGATGATGACACCATACCAGCGACAACTCCAATCACACCAAACAAGCAGCACCATGGTGCAACACTTGGAAGTAACCCCATTCCGAAAAACCCTGAAATAACCAACAACCAGCTTATATTTTTCAGATTACTACCCGAGGTTACTTCCTCTGACATGCTACTGCGATTGTGAAACCTATCAAGAACTTGATGCCGTCACGGCCATTCAGGTTGTGGCCAATTATTGACATCTCCAAATTTCCATGGAATAGTACATAATGCGGTTTCCAATTGTGAAGTTTTTGTATAATTACGCTCGATTTGGATCTTGTGTAACCACTGTTTTAGTCTCCCAAGTCTGATTCCTGGTTCCAGTCCTGTTCTGGACATTATCCACTCACCATCTACAATACATTCAATATTGAACGGATATTGTAGTGATTTCTTGATTAACTCTATGTCAATTCCTAGAGCATCAAGAAGGTCTGCATGCGTCATAACCTCATCTCCTAGGACATTTCTGTAAAGTCTGAGTTCGTCAGCAGATGGCGTTAATTCTAGTAACGAGTGAAGGAATTTTGTCCTCTTCAGAACGTCTTTTGACACTTTCAATTTGCTAAGAATTGAGATTACTTCAGAGGAATCTACACCCGAAAATATCATTGCAAGTCTTGCTTCAAGATCCTGCTCTAAGCTAGTAATGGGACTTATTTTCTCAGAGGATATTGGTATGCCAAAAATTGTGTGCAAAACACCGTCATCACTCATCCTTTTCATTACTTTACCAGCATTGCGACCAACAATAATTTGTTTTAACTCTGACCATATACGCTCAATAGAGACCATCGAAAGCATACCTTGATTGTCTATTAGTGCATTTGATAAATCATTATCCGGACTCCAAACTCCGCTTAGTCCTCTATCCATGAATCTGTATGCACGCATTATCCTCAATCCGTCCTCAGATAGGCGGTTACTGGCTTTTCCAACCGCTCTCAAGCGACCAGTTTTCAAATCGGATTTACCGTTAAAAGGGTCATGTAGAAGCTCTCTTTTACAATCATACGCCATTGAATTTATTGTAAAATCTCTTCGGGATAAGTCAACCATGAGACTTTTTCCCCAAGCAACAACATCGGGTCTCCTGCCATCACCGTAATCACTCTCGGTTCTCAATGTAGTGACCTCATACAACTTATCTCCACTCTTTACAGTAATTGTACCAAACCTTTGGCCTGTTGGAATTGTATCTTCAAATGATTCGATTACTTCCTCAGGTGTAGCATCTGTGCAAATATCATATTCATTGACATTCAAACCTAACATGCTGTCTCTAACAGCACCACCTACAACCCAAGCACCGTATCCTCCCTCATTTAATACATCTAAAACATGTCTTAAGTCCTCATCAGGAGTAATTAGTGAGGGGATTTTTTCGCCCGGCACGTCGGCGCTAACATACCCCTCCATGTTGCAACTCAAAGACATTCATCGCAAAGCATTATCCCAAAATGTATTCTCGGTAGAGCATGCCTTGGGAATCCGATGATGTTGTCCTTGTCGATGTTGAGTGGCTGAAGCCTCATGAGGAAATCAAATCCAAGAACCGAGATAAACTTCTAGACATGACGAAAAGATGGAGAGGTTTCACCAAACCTCTCCTAGTTGATGCTAAAACAGGTGCAATACTAGACGGGCATCATAGATATTCAGTTGCTAGGTGCTTGAATTTGAGTAAAGTACCAGCTATACTTATCGATTATTTTGATGATGATAAAATTACAGTGGAGGTTTGGCCAGGTTGCGGTCTGGATAATATAACAAAGAAAGAGGTCATTGACATGTCTCTTAGTGATGAGTTGTTTCCACCAAAAACCAGTAAGCACATAATTTCGAATCATATGCCGCCAATACACGTATTGCTTGATGACCTTAGGTGATTATCACCTTTGTTTTGTTGCCTTTATCGCATCCCAAATCCGATTACCTTTACCGTCTAAATTGACAAGATGCCCGGGATTTTCTACTGGCGTAATTATTACCTCTGAAAGAATGCCTTCTCTAGCAATTGTGAACTTTGACGATTTATTTGCCAAGCCATATATCGCTGCGGAGAGTTCGGGCGCGGTTTTTACCCTCAAACCATCTACTGCGATTATCTCGTCACCAGTATGTATCAAATCTCGACAAGGAGAACCGGATTTATGTGTTCTGACTTTCAATGCTCCATTGGAACTTGCCAGGTTTAGTCCTATCCACGCCCCATTTGTTTTCTTTTCAGAAACCAACTCCATCCCCAACTTTTTGAAAGCAGAATGAACATCTGGAGTTTTTCTCTCTCCTACTAGTGAATCCAGTAAACTTCCCAACCTTCTTCCTCCTGGGATGTTGACTAATGTTTTGCGTATCTCTTGATGTGATATGCCAGGCCTATCTGTTCCAATTCTGTAGGTATGATACAAATTAGACATTACGTCGTCCATTCCATATTTGCCATTTGATCTCTTTCTAAGTTCAACGTCCAAACAAAAAATAGCCATTTCCCCTTCTAAATAATATGAAATCTGAACCTCTCTACTGTATGAATTAGGTCTGTACAAGTGAATCCATGCATCGTGGCTACTTTCTTCAAGCGATTCATGTGCCATTCCATTCCTATCGGTGTGTCTCTTCATCTTTCTTGTCCAATCTTTTCTCCAGTCATCCTCTGACCAAGCACCGCTCCTTAAACAGATGATGTCACCAAGCCATGATGTCAGACCCTCAAACCACCAAAGTAAATTCGAATGGACTTCTTTTTGGAGTTCATAATTTAGGAAATTCTTTGGACGCAATTGTTTGACGTTCCACTGATGAAGGAACTCATGACTGAACAGGGAAACTAGATCTCTCCACTGCTCTTCGTTACCTTCCTGCAAACACTTCCGTGGCATCATAGATGTTTGACTGCGTAAATGTTCAAGTCCGCCTCTACCTGATTCAGTCAAATGTAAAACCGTCCAGTATTCTTTCCAGTCAGGGACGCCAAACAGAGCAAAATGCTCTCTGATTACTAGTTTCATAGCTTCTATAAAACGATTGAGACCTTCTTCAGGTATCTTGTGACCACCTGAATCCCACAGTTTGAGATATTGCTTACATCCTTCCACCTCAAACGAAATCA
The DNA here is from genome assembly GCA_002710015.1 of Methanobacteriota archaeon. GTDB lineage: Archaea > Thermoplasmatota > Poseidoniia > Poseidoniales > Poseidoniaceae > MGIIa-K1. The sequence continues at coordinate 29,379 of PAOW01000020.1, forward strand.
TAGGATTAGAATTTGATTCAATTATAGCATCGAGCATCTCATCTCTGCCTTCAGCAAACCATTCCCCTTCTTTTCCAGGCAACTGTATGGCTGTAGTCCATTTTTCTGGCTTTTTGAGGATGATTTTATGAGTAAAATCTAACCTTTCTGAGGCGATTCCCTTAGTCGGTAGCATCCAAGTATATGGCGGCATTATGTGAACATGTGATTCATCTAAATGATTTGCTCTGCATGTCATTTCGGCAGCTAAAACTCTGTAAGTTAGTAACACTTTACTTGCAGCACTGACGCCAGTAATCCTAACACCATCTACATCGATCCTTTTTGCTCTTGTCTCAACACCATCAATTTCTGCGCATAAGTCAGACATATGCTGGATTGGCTCGCGAATGAAATAGGACCCCGGAACCCATCTTGGGAAACGCAACTCGAGAGTGTTGCCAGTAAAGGGTCCAGAAATCTCTATGCTAACACCGAGCCTTCTGCTGGAACCGTTCGTTGCATCAGCGCTGAATATAATACCTGATTTCATTCTCTCCCACCCTTTAACTCAGATACGGAGGCTGATAGATTCATCGCTGATAATTTGACCAATTCAGACTCATCACTGAACAATGGCTCCAACCGGGAAGTGTCAATTCTCTTCTTTCCCTCCATTTGTTCGATTAATTTAGATCTAATTCTTTGATCTATCTGTGTATTTTCAATCATTTCCCATCTTAGATTTGATGATTTTCTGTCATGCTTTTTCCGTAACCAGCGAGTGACTATTTCCGGGCTGCGGTCAACTATCTCCATTATTCTATCATCAACTGATTTGATTTTTTCCCGTAGCTTTTCTGAAATTGCTTTCCTAACCTTAGGGTTCTTGTCTATACATGCTCGCAGCAAGATTTCTCCACCACGTTCAACTGCCATAGAAGCGACGACTGAACGTAGATTTGGGTCGTTTGAACTAAATGCTTCCTCTAATCTCTTTGAACTTATTTCAATTTCATTCATAGAGGCATTAGCTAATGCTGCGCTTCTAACCGATGAGTGATCATCTAAGACTAGTCTTGAGATTATTTCTTCATCGATGGAATTCTGGGCTGCAACTAGTCTAACAGAGTGATGATTGTCTAAGGAAAATTCCATGTGCAAATCTTTGAAAGATTTCAAACTTTGAGCTGCAAATGATCGAATTATGTGATCATCATTTTCCAATAATTGTTTTGCAATCTCCGGCGCATGAATACGTTGAAGCAGTTCGCCAACTAATTTTTGATTAGCAGCCATTAGTGGAAGCAAATCTGAACCGCTGTTAGCCCATTTTCTGTGTGCATCCAAAGCTTTATTTCTGAACCAAATATCCTTGTTTTTCAATAATTTTACAAAACCTTTCAGTGCCATTGGGTTGTCTGCTTCAAATAGATGCCTTACCGCTCTTCTGCGGATTTTAACATCCTTGTGTGATAATCGTGCTATCTCTGTTTCCAGTGCTGACAATTTATCACCTCAGGGAATAAATTCTGAATGGCCGCTAAACTCATCTTCGTTGTCTGTTGAATAATAAGACGCTATTCTACTACCCATCATAGATTGTATTAGAGGCCATAAGCTAACGAACCACTCTCCCTTCTCCAACATCAGTTTTAGCATAGGATGCTCTGCAGGATCATCTAACTCGTCAGGAGGGGGTAAGTCATCGGGAAGCTGGCGTAAGTCTGCAACTAAATCATACAATATTTGTTTATCAGTATTCTTTATCAAACCGGAATCTGATATAAGTTCAATTATCTGTTCTATAAGTTCTGCCATCTCACTGGGAGATGGTGTTTCAACAACTGAATCTGAAATATCAACTGGACCAAAAATCACGCTACCTAAGTCCGTCTCGAATAATTCAGTCTCTTGTTTCTCTATTTTCAATAATCTCTGTGAAATCCTATCTCCAATCGGGGCGATTGCAAAGCCACCATCATCTAAACCTGCACTTAGCCAATTTGGAAGTTCGTCTATTTGACCAGTAACTAGAACTCTGCTTAGACTTGTTAATTCCAATCGTTCAGTGTTTGCTGCGACATGACAATGAACTGTTGGGAATCCTCTTAGATTGTTAGAAACATGAGATATTACTTCCTGAGATGGATCTATTAACGTGACAACACCTTTCTCCCCTACAATGTGAGCGACTAAGGCGCTTACATACCCACCTTTTGCACCGTATATCAAAACATTTTGACCTAGAGACAATTCTAAATTGTGCAAAAGAGTTACTATCATATGAGGTGCTGAAATGTTTTTTATCCCACCTGAATGAGTTTCCAAAAAAACAACAGGTCTGTCGTAATAGAAACCTGAAGAGTCGTGATTTGTGTAATCTTCAATGTCAACCTTTCTCATAACCGATTCGATGTAATCAGGAATTTCAACACCCGAATTCCTAAGGCTCGTCAACAGTTTATCCAAGTTACTCATTTGCTCTCGCTCCTACTTCAGGATTAATGTTTTATTTGCTCTAGTTTTTTGTCAAGACTAAGTTCTGAAAAATCACGCTCTTGTAGCTCTTCAGTTAAGGCACATCTTCGGTAAATCAAATTACTTAGTGCATTATTTATAAATCTGATTTACTGATTAAATAATGTAATTATCTGCCTTGATTAGTCACTATCATAAAACCAAGAATTGCTCCCGCAACAGCTCCTAAAATAATTAAAATTGGTTGACCAGGTGACACCGAGTAGAAACCAACTGAACCGCCTACCATCAAGGGCGGACAAAGCATCATTACCCTAGTTATCACAACAGAGCGATCAATAATAACCTCAGGGACAACTGTGAGGGATTTTGTTCTCCTCTGAATACGAGAAGTGCCCACTTTTTCAACAAGAATAGGTAATATCATATCTCTAAGATTTGGATTGTCTTTTGGAAATCTGAATGTCAACTTAGATTCAACTGATATTTGTAGAGCTTTTTCAATTATCAAAAGAGGATTAGATGCATTTGAAAGAGATATTGAGGCACCCATGCCCTCTCCTCTTATGTGGGATAATGCCCTCCAGCCACCAATTCCTTCATTGAATGATTCAAGTCCACTCCTTAGAGATTTTACAAATTCATCAGTCTCAGTAACACCTCGTTTTCTGCCAACGGCAAGAAATGGTGTTAGAAGAAAAGCACACATGACAATTGTTAGTCCCCATAGAAATGCAGCCAACTTCAACCCTTCACTACCCATTGCCATTGCAATTGCAACGAACAGCATAAATCCAGAGTATAACCCCAAAACTATGGACGCTGAAAGAGCTCGTCGGAAACCAACTTTCTCCTCCATACCCATAGCCAGTTGCTGATAGGACAAAACATATGCCCCACTACCTACTGCATGTGTCATGGAACGCAATGGGCTCGTTGGCAGAACCCGTGAGAGAAAAATAGGATTATGGGTAGGAGGGGTTTCATTATTTTTTCTTGTATCGTTTTTTCTAGTTCCTTTTTATCTACCAGAAAACAGCGTACCAGAGCTATCAGGTAGAGCAAATGCGTTTGATTATTATTCAGAAGATTCTTGGGGAAATGTACAAAGCAATAACCAAGGAGAAGTAGGTCACAACCAGAGTGAGTATGGATTATTTGCATGGTCAGAATTAGATCCATACGCTGCTTTCATCTACGGGTTTGGGGACTTAAATTGCCACAACAAAGCAGATAGGTCTTGGGAGATAAATGGTAACCAGATGCCGGTTTGTGTAAGAGATTTGGGAATATTTCTCGGCTTAGCAATAGGTGGCTTCCTTTTCTCAAGAAGAGGTTTAAATCGGTGGACGTTGAGAGATTCATTCCTGTCAATTTTGCCGGACAAGACTCTAGAATCAACATATCAAAATAACTATAGAACCTTTGCTGTAATTGGAATTGCTATTGTAATGGTATTGCCAATGGCAATAGACGGTTTTACTCAGATGTTAACTTCATACGAATCTAATGCCACTATGAGACTATTGACTGGGACACCCTTTGGCATGTTCATTGGTGCATTCCTTTCATCTTCATTCGCTTCAAGACCGGAATTTTTTGATAAGAATCCAAGTAAGGTAATCCTTCCCTCTGGGAGCAGGTTCAGTTTGGTGCAAGAGTCAGAATAAGGTCTAATTTGGAGGATCAGTTGACCACCAAATAATCAATTCTTCAGCGTTTTTTGGAACTGGGCATTCAGCATGACCGCTGGATATCAACTCTAGCCTCTTGATTGTATCATCTACTGCGAACCTAATTTGCGCACTAATTTTGCTACCACCACTAGGTTCGATGATGTCGGATAGCGCAGATCTCCAACTCCCATCCGGATTCATTCTCCTCCATCTTGCTAAAGCTGTCCTAAGTGGCCACATTGCCAAACACAAGCGACCATACCCCAACCGACTTTTTCTTAACTTGAACATTTGAGCCTCCGCAAAGGGCACGTGGCTTTGCTGACGGTGAATCCACCTCTCCTGCTCCAGCCACTTTACAAGCCTCTGTGTGTGTCGTTTTGTCACCGCTCTTACCGGTCCAAGTTGCTTGTGCAAGGTTGGTACATCTGTCGTGTCTGTTAGAGACAATGTTCCTAAAATTGCCCATGATGAATGAGCAATTGGTCTTGCGGGTACGTCTGAAGATTTTGCTCTTTTTTCATCCCATTGCTCTTCCGCAATTTCCATCCATTGTGCTGGAGATTTGCCATCAAGCCAATCTTCTAGAAGAGATATGTGCTTGGTAGGAGAACCAGGCAATCTTGTTTGGGTTTGAACACCCGTGGTCAAACTAGTAAGTAAGTATCTATCTACATCATCCTTAGATACATTCAATGGTTCTGGTCTCTTATTGAAAAAATTACTCAGGACTTGAGATAATTGCTTTTCTAAATCATCCAGTCCCCCTTCATTTAAAACAGGCCCCACTATGATTGATTTGCTAAATGGTGCAGGTGTCTTGATTTCACCAGATAGTATACCACTAAAACCAGCCCGGATGGTGGTCTGTATCTCTGTTGTCTCAAAGTATTCGTGCTTTTCACCGGCCATTCTCAAAGTACCGGAGCTTATTCTTTTCATTGCTTTAATCGGATCGCAATCAACCCATATCACTAGGTCTGGAATCATAGCAGCAGCATTCATCTTAGCGACTTGCTCTAAGCCTAATTCACCAACAACTCCCTGATATACTAAACTAGAATGGATGTTTCTGTCAGAAATTACCAAATCTCCCTTTTCCAATCTAGGGCGTATCCACGTATGGGAATGGTCTACTCTATCTGCTGCAAAAAGACCTGCTTCTTCTAAAGGTGTGTGACTTCCTACGCTCACAGCTTTCAAGGCTAATTTACCAAGCTCGCTATGTCTTCTTGGCTCGTGTGTGACATGAACGTTGTTAAATGCCAGATTTTTAGCCAAGGCTGCCAATATACGCACGGCCTCTCCTTTACCCGAGCCGTCTCCACCCTCGACGGCAATCAGATACATTCCTAAAACACCTCTGGGTCTATTTGATCTTCGAAGTCTTCCTTATCTAACATAAGGAATATCATTCCAATCAAGATAAGAGCAGGTCCGAATATAATCAAGCCACGACTGAAAAGTGCTACCCAACAAAACACCTGCGTCCGCCTATATTTTTTCTTTCTTCTAATCTCGAATGATGCATGTATACCAACAAGGGCACATGCTATTGTAAAAAGCCCTTGGAAAGTGGATAGAGCAACCGCATTTTCTAGAGACCAACCATCTGTTTGAGAACGATCATCTTCTTCTCTAATGTCATTAATATCTCCTACATGCATTGTTATTGGAGAAATTCCGACACGCTCTGGTCTGAAAATAACCTCGACGCTTTCATACCCTTGTTTGGTTAATTTTAGTTTGTAATCTTTCACAGGAACGTTGTCCAGAGTAAATCTGCCATTCTGTTCAGTGAGGTTTTTTTTACCATCAATTTCTTTTCCAGATTCCAAATTTATCAAAGTAACCGTGACATTTTCTACTCCGTAACCATCAACATCCAATACTTGTCCGTAAACATCGAGATTTTCAGTTTCAGAAAATAATGATGAATTAAGTAACTCTGCGGGATTGCCTTGTAGTATTAGAATTCCAGATAAAATCCCCATCATCGATCCAATCATTACCAATACAGATGCTATCCTTCTTCTTCTCTCACCATCAGACAATATCTCTAGTTCTAATTCATCCTCAATTTCTTCACCGGTGTTTGAAACTTTCACGACGATTTCATTCTGAGTTTTCTTTTCTCTACGTCTAGCTGCAATCCTCGAATCTATCAATTTGGATTGCACCCTTTGGCGCAATGCAGCAAGTCGACTTTTTCTCTCGTCGCTAATTTCAGACCCTCCGGTTATTTATCGCGATGGGGGGCGCGGATTTCACCTCTCCCCTTGTAATCCGCGTATAGTTTCCTACCTAGGATTGTTGATACCAAAATAAAATATGAAGCAAAGAAAAACAGATTGACATTAATTGTTGAATTATCAGTAGAAGTAGTCTCATCAATATCACAGTTATCCAAAATATCACCCATATTGTCTGAACAATCTACATTATAATCAATATCTGAATCTTCACTACCAGATGCTGATTGTTGCCTAACTTCTAACCAAGACCCATTTCTCAAGCCGTATTCAAGTATCAAGCCTACTTTGTGGAGAGATTCTGCACTCACTTTGTCAGGTGTGTCTTCAATAGTGTGCCAATAGCCCCCCAAATAACTTGCATTTTCTCCAAATCTAGTATCGATTATATCGATTGCAGGAATCCCTCTATCTAGTGCTGGAACATGGTCATCATATATGCCATCAACTTTTTCAAAATCAAAATAAGAAGTATCTCCTTTTTGACAGATAACATCTAAGTCGCGAATGATTTGTTCGGTTCTCTCCCACAACGTACTATTTCCTGGGCGGGTTTTTCTTAAATCTAAAAATTCATCACCCACCATGTCGACCAAAATAAACGACTGAATTGATTTAGCTTCATCTTCAGATAAATTGTCTGCCCAAGCTTTTGCACCTATGACGTATGTGGAATGATTGTCTCCTTGGTCTTCGGCATCTGTGAAAAAGAGCGTGACCTCATGTGACAAATTCATTTGAGGTATATGTCGAGATAATTCCATTAAAACCGCAACACCACTTGCTCCATCATTCGCTCCGGGAACTGGCATTCCTCTGTTACTAATGTTTGGATCTTGATCTGCTTTGTATCTAGTATCATAATGGGCTGCGAACATCACCGTATTTCCCATACCAGAGTTCCATGTAGCAAACATATTTGTCAAATTCATACCGTTGATATTGTGGTTACTTTCAGTAATTTCCCAACCTGATAGATTTGATTTAATTGATTCTCTTAACTCCATACTTGAGTTAGAACCTGGAATTCTCGGGCCAAGAGATGTTTGAAATTGGACAGATTCATTAGCAAGGTGACCATCAAAAAAGAGATTGCAGTTCGCAACATTTGGACTTAATTCAGAGGCGACTGAAGGCGTGTGTGCGAAAATCAACAGTATGGTGAACATACTGGCAAGAGATTTGCGCATGTATGATGCCTAGTCCGCTGGGTATTAAATACCTCATCGAACAGGAGTATTTGTTATGCAGTATTGCGTTTCAATGGAGTTGCTTTAGATGTCCGAACAATGCTCTAATCGCGCCCTCACAATTCTGATTACGTTTCTTGTGTCAATATGTAGCCCAATGGTATCAGCAGACCCAACATCAGAAGAGCCTAATGATATCGCAGATACAAGCCCTGTTTTTGCTGATATCGGCGATTTTAATCCTCAGGATTCACACCCTTACATGATACCTGACAGTGATGAATACCTATACAGCGCAACCCGATTAATGAAAAATGAATGGATAGATAAGGGAATGCCCGGAGTTGAAATTTCTACGTCTCCTCAGTTAATGACCAGCGGAAGGGCGTGCACGCCATACAACGAAGGGGATACTGCAACAGTGCCTACATCAGGAGGTTCGATTGATGTTACAATTGAAAAGACCACTTCAACTGCTGCATTCATGGTCCAAACTGGAAGAACTCTGTCTTCTACCGTTCTAAATAATTGGGCAAGCACCTGGGACTCAACTGTTTATCCAACCTTAATGACATACTTTGGTAAGGATTATTTTGATGGACGAGGTATTGCTGCTCCTGATGTTGATAATAATTGCCAAATTGAGATTGTTATCTATGCAATAGATGGTGCCTACAACATAGGAGGATATTTCTCACCAGGCATGTCATCATCCAGAGAAGCAATATTTATTGACATAGATGACGCTCCTCTCACATGGTCAAAAGTGATTCTTGCACACGAATTACAGCACCTCATGCACAATGCCCTAGACCCATACGAAAACCTCTGGATTGACGAGGGTGCCGCAGATATGGCTGCATTCCTCTGCTTTGGAGGTTCCTCCACACTTTACGGGCACGTCAATGCATGGACTTCTTCAAGTTACTATTCCGTACGATGGTGGAATCAAAGGATTGCTGATTATGGAGGAGGCTTCATATTCTTGCTGTATCTTGCTGATCATTTAGGTGGAGGGCCGGCAATTCGAAAACTAGCTCAAGACACATCAACAGGTGCAGCGGGTATAGAGGATTTAGCCAGAAACCCCATAGGTGCAACACCGGGTGTTATCGGTAGAGATTTCATTGACATATATACAAACTTTACAATAGCTGCTACGCTAGATAGCGATCAAGGAATTTATGGAATGTCAAACCTATATCTCACTCCTGCATGCGGTTCATCGGATTTCTGTAGAATCCAACCTGCTGATTCAAACAGTGATTGGCTAGGCCCTTGGTCCTCGACTGGTAACGCAATCGAGGGTTGGGGCGTTCAAGTTTTCAAATTCACACCGGGAAATGCTGCTCCAGCACCTCTCACGATGAGATTCACTGGAGATGTTGAAGGAGTTGACGGCGTCATCATGAGTAGGTCTGCAACCGACGGCATCTACACTAGATCTGAAATAAATTTCAACGGAGCTGTCGGAACAGCCTTAGTGCCAGGATTTGGTAACTTAACAGACGAGATTTGGGCTATTACATATTATGCTGCAAACCAAGGAGATTGCGATTACACATCCTGTGGTAGTTCTTATCCAGAAGCTGTAATCGATGTTGAAGCAGCAAGGATAACATCACCAGCATCACTCAGTATAAATTCAACAAATTTAGCAGATAGAGATGGAGACTCTCTAATCGATACCGCTGAAGTAGAATTCAATGTTCTATCAAATGCGTTCTTTGAAGATTTAGATATCAATATCGAGGTAAAAAACTCCTCAGGTGTCGTTCTAGACCGGATGTCTACTAGAGTCCAGGCAGGCGGTGGTGTAAATGTGCCAACAAAGTTCTACTACACCGCAAAAACTAGTGAAATACACACATTCTATCTAACGATGACAGACATGCTTGGAGATGTTATTGACACAGCGCAAACAGGTGCGCAATTCCTCGACAATATGAAGCCATCATCTAACGCCAGTATAGCTCCATTAGAAGTGCAAACATGGGATAACGTTCAATTCTCAGGTAATGGATTTGATGCCTGGGGACTATCACTAGAGAATAATACACTTCCTTATCTTGACGACCCCGTTGCATATGCTTGGGATTTCGGTGATGGAAACACATCATCGCTGAAGAGCCCTGTTCGCCCATACCTAGAGGTGGGAAGTTACAATGTATCTCTCAGAGTTATGGATCAGGGAGGAACTTGGTCATTGTCAGACTTAAAGCAACTAAACGTAACCGATACTTCACAACCCATCCCCGTTATCTCTGTAAACGGACAAGTAATAACAGATAATATCTCAATCTTAACTGGTCAGTTTGTTCAATTTAGTGCTGATAGAACCACTGATAACGTACCTAACTCACATCTCATTTTTACATGGGATTGGGGTGATGGGACTATCGAAGGTGGAAAAGGATCATCCAACGCATATTACAGGTGGCAGGATGGCACAACAGCCGTAACTGTATACCAACTTAGTTTGACTGTTATTGATGGTGTTAACTCAGCTACGAAAGTCATTGACGTTTTCATAAACAACCGGGCACCTGGACAAATATTTACCAATACACTATCCACTGACACCCTCACTCCTTTGATACTCCCAGATGTATTCGAAGATACAGATGGTGAGATAATCAGTTGGGTATGGGAATTCGATGAAGGCGTAAACTTAGATGGTGGAGTTGTCGATAGGACTGATATATTCGTAGAAATGATGAGCAACGAACAGAATCCAATGGTTGCATGGTCTACACCTGGTCTAAAAATTGTCAATCTAACAGTTACCGATAACGACGGTGCAACAAGCCAAGCCCAATTAAACGTCAACGTTCTGAATCAACTCCCAGTAGCACAGTTTGATGTTAGAGATTCAAGCTCAGCTGGAAATCCAATCATTGATTTTAGAATGGAAGACGGCCAAGTTGATGTTGCATACACTTTCAATGGGAGGGATAGTTACGATCCTGACGGACTTGTAGGAGATTCCACGGATCTTACGTTCATTTGGACCTTCTCCGACGGAAGTGTATACAATAACTCACTAATTGTTCATAATTTTTCGACTCCAGGAGACCATTCAGTCGAACTAATCGTGACCGATGAAAATGGTATGCAAGGAGAACCAAGATTACTAAACATTAGAATCGAAAATCCAAAACCAATTATAATGGTAAAAATAGTTGATATCCTCTACAACGGACAGTTTGTATCCGAGACCACTCCTCTACCGATAGGAGCTACATATGGATACAGTCACACATTTGACGAAGAAGGAAATGTGTTCACTACACCTAATCAAATGCTATTCTTCGATTCATACGGAACTAGGGATGGAGATAGGCTGTTCCTTGGAAGATTCGTCCCCCTTGAATCAAACAATTCAAATTGGAATGGAATTGTAGAGTATACCTGGGATTTCGGTGATGCGACGCCAATATCCCACGAACCTTCGCCATGGCACTCCTATGATTTACCGGGAACTTACAAAGTAACACTTACTGTGAAAGATGCATATCTAACTGGCGATGTTACAAGACAGAGTTTCACAGTTGTAGTAAATGAACCACCTGTGATAAGTGGATTTAGCTTCAAGGATGAAATTTACGTAAGAGAATCTATACAATTAGGCGCTAACATAACTGATTTTGAATATTCAGAAGGTTACACATACTATCGAGATGAGAATATCAATGACGGCTCACATACAGATTTGAACAAGACATATACCAGTTACTACAATGTAAGTTGGGAATTAGATTTGGAGTTAGATGGGCCTGATGATGGTAACTTGACAGATGATGATTGGATTTCCGTAAATGAAAACAACAAAGCGGAAATCCTCAACAGTTGGGATACACCTGGAATTAAATATTTCAAAATACGTGTTTGTGACTCTATGGGTGTCTGCATAACAAAAACCGGCGAGTTAACTGTTCTACCTGAGAAAACAGCCGAGCCAAGCCTCTCTGACTTCTCAGTGCAGGACTGGAAAGATTGGATTATCGATGCTAGCGGAGAATCAATAGTTGTTTTAGTATTGATTATTGCAGTGTTGATACTCGGTTGGGCTGTAATGCGAAGCCCCACTGAAATAGAAGAAGAGGCGGAACAGGCCGCAGCAGTTTACGAAGTTGATGAAGTTCAATCATATGGGGGAATATTAGGAATGGATCACCATGCTCCGCCCCCTGCTCCTGGTATCCTATCGAAGGATGAACGTAGGAATGACTCCTCTGGATATGTTAGGCCATTGAGAAGGAGAAGATAGGGTAAAACCGATTAACCCTCTACTAGAAAGAATACACCAGAAGGTGATGTTTTGTCTGTTAGGATGCCATTACTCTTGACCACAATATTCCTTCTATCTCTGAGTCTACCTCTAGAAAGTAGTCCTGTGTCTAACGTTTCAGCAAATTCAAATTGTGATAATGGAAACTTCGAACAAGTTGAATGGAACAGAAGTGTTGAAAGATTAGCAAAGATACCGAATGTTTTTGATTTAGACAATGACTATTCAGATGATCGCAGAGGTAAGAAAGGTGATAGGGATAACAATGCTGAAGTTACTACAACGGATGAATATGAAGGTCCTGAAGAAAATTGGATGACATGGGAACCAGATAATGAACTAAGCCTGTTGAGAAAAGATTTCAGTGAAACCCTACAAATCGGAAATGACGCTGTTGGGACTTTAAGAGTAAATTTAGATCACGAACGAAGAACAACAATTTGTGTCACGATAGATTCCTTGAACCAATCTGTAAATCCAAAGGCAGATGTTTACTTGATGACAGATACTCAATATGACAGATATACTGCTGCTTACGATGTTGCTCATGGAGCATGGAGCTGGGACAAGGATGATGATGATCCAACAAATGAAGTCTCACCTGAATGGAGGAGTTTCACCGTAGTGGGATGGCACTCTTACCGAGACGTTCATCAGTATGAAGATATTCGACAAGTTTCTTTCTCGATTTCATTAGACGGACCTGAAGTAAGTAGTGGCTTATTCGGAGAAAGTAGCAAACAATACTTCAACATTGTAATTGATAATACAAACAATTCACACACCAATGACGCTGTCCCAGTCACGGAGATTACTGCAACAGTGACGGTTGTTTCAGTAGAAAGAGGAACCGTTCTGCCAAATTGGACGGTCTCTCTAGTATGTTGTGGAACCATGATTGCAACAGTATTCATACCTATTGTGATGAATAAGAAATATATGGACTCGGGATTAAGTCTAGTATCCGAAGACCAACAAATAGAGAAGGGGTTAGTTCCTACTTTAGAAAAAACGTAAATCAATACTCTAAAAGCGCCCAAGCGTCTCTAAGGTCTCTAACATTGATCAATCCTTTATCTGATATTTTGAATTCATTTTTCATAGTTGCATAAACTAAACTTTGGTCAAGCATTGGTGCATGGAGTCTAGGCCAGTCTCCACCTCCATTCACTGCCATTAAGCTATGATTTAGACCCTCTCCTTTCAATTGCATTGCAGCCTCGATAATCTGAAGAGCGTCTGAATGGTTTTGAGCAGTTCCACAGAATTTTACTATGTCTCCTTTCTCTTGATTATCTCTAACAATCTTAGCTATGTCATCACTATCTGGAACGCCATTTATATCATGCTTTGAAGCAATTATCTTACAACTATTCTCTTTAGCGAGCTTTCCTAAACCATCTCTTTCAGATTCTGAAATAGATAATTCTAGGTCAATCCAAGATACCTCCGATTCAATTGCCTTCCGAAGTATGTCTAGTCTCTCACTCTCTACTCCAGGGAAGAAACCCCCTTCAGACACAGGTCTTACGGTAAATATAACTGGGAGAGGCAAGCCTTCTTTCAGAGAAGATATAGCAATATCAACATCGATTGAAGACATGTCTTTTGTGTCCCAATCGACTTCAGGTGGTAATTCAACAATCTCACCTTCCTCTTCATCTGCAATAGTTGGATCCGGTGAAATGAGATAGAGACGATCAAATCTAACCTCAACCATGTCCGCTCCGGCCAAGTTTGCTCTAGCAGCCTCATCAATCATTTCTTCAACTGTGGTGCCGTCAAGAGCAACACATACTTTGGGGTCTGCCATAGATTTCCCGAATTCTCATACTTCATTAAAAATTGCTATAGTCACAGGATTCATTGAATATTAATTAACAGCAAAATTTTGAGACCTGTGCCTTAGAGTTATGTTCAAAATCGCCGTCCAATTAAGACATTGATGGCGATGTTCATATACCCCCTCTTTCAAGGGCTATTTGGAAGAGAATAAGGCCTGTAAAAATCCCCCGGCATTGGCGGATTTTGATATATTTTTTTACACAAAATCTGTAAATAAAATTGATGAATAAAAAATCAATGAATGTTATCTAACTAATGGCTAATTTATCTTAAAAAATTTCAAAAAAAAGGTGAGGTAATGTCTGAAGATTACAGCGCACAGAGCATACAGGTATTGGAAGGACTGGAAGCTGTAAGGAAGCGCCCCGGAATGTATCTTGGAGATCCACATGATGGTTCTGCATTACATCACTGCATTTGGGAAGTAGTTGACAATTCAGTTGATGAACACCTTGCTGGACATACAGATTTAGTCGAAGTTGTCCTAAATGGTGACGGCTCTCTCTGTGTGAGAGATTATGGCAGAGGCATACCAGTCGACATGCATGAAGAATTCGGCATATCTGCTGCTGAAGTAATTATGACAAAATTACATGCTGGTGGAAAGTTTGACAACAGCTCTTACAAAGTTTCGGGCGGATTGCACGGTGTTGGAGTATCAGCGGTAAATGCCGTGTCTGAATGGATGGAGGTGACTATTCATCGAAATGGACTTGTCTACCATCAAAGATACGAAGCTGGAGTGCCTGTAAGCCCACTAGCTGAGATTGGAGATTGCACAGATACAGGGACTTCAATAATTTTCAAACCCGATCTAGACATATTCACTAACATAACAGAATTTGACTTTGAACAAATTGACACTCGATTGAAAGAAACCTCATTTTTGAATGCTGGATTGAAAATACAAATTTCAGACAACCGTTCTGAAGATCCTCACGTAAGCATTCACCACTACGAGGGAGGTCTGAGCGAATACGTATCTCAGATAAACGCAGGTAGAGAAATTCTGCATAAAGAAGTAATACAAATTAATGGGGAAAAGGAAATTGAAAAAGGGTCTGTAACTGTTGACTTGGCTTTACAGTGGTCAAATGCGTTCAGTGAATCGATTCGATGTTACACCAATATCATCAGAAATAAAGACGGGGGTACACACCTATCTGGACTCCGGACAGCTCTAACCAGTTGTTTGAATTCATACGCAAAGAAGCGCAATATGCTGAAGGGGGAAGCTCTTTCTGGAGATGACGTAAGGGAAGGCTTAGCAGCGATAGTAAGTGTGAAACATCCAGATCCTTCGTTTTCTTCCCAAACCAAAGATAAACTTGTAAGTTCAGAAGTAACTGGAATCGTTCAGACAGTTGTTTATGAAAAACTAGGGGATTTCTTTGAAGAAAATCCATCGGTTGCAAAATCAATTATCGAGAAGGCTTTACTTGCTTCAAAGGCAAGAAAGGCTGCTCAAAAGGCTAGGGAACTCACAAGAAGAAAAGGGGTTTTGGAAGGAGGAGGACTCCCAGGAAAACTAGCCGATTGTCAATCAAGAGATCCCAATGAGTGCGAAGTATACCTTGTGGAAGGTGATTCAGCAGGTGGGTCTGCGAAAACAGGTAGAGACCGTAGAACACAAGCCATATTACCACTGCGTGGTAAGATATTAAATGTTGAAAGACAAAAGCATAATCTCGTTAAAGTATTTCAAAATCAAGAAATTCAAACCCTAATTAGAGCACTCGGTGCAGGAGTAGGAAACAATCCTGAAGATGAGGGGTCTTTCGATACCACTAAATTGAGATATTCAAAAATCATATTGATGACTGACGCAGATATCGATGGGGCGCATATTAGAACACTGATGTTGACATTCCTCTGGAGATTCATGCGGCCCGCAATTACTGAGGGTCACGTATACATTGCTCAACCACCATTGTTCCAGCTCACAAAAGGCAGAGTTAGCAAGTATGCCTTCTCTGATGATGAGAGGGATACTATAATTGAAGAACTCAAAGGTGACAATCCGAATGCAAAAATTGGAGTTCAAAGATACAAAGGACTGGGTGAGATGAATCCCGAGCAACTTTGGAATACAACAATGAATCCTGAAAATAGGACTATGCTAAAAGTCACTGTGAGGGATGCGGAAGAATCTGATCGCCTATTTGAAATTCTGATGGGAGAGGATGTCCCAGACAGAAGAGCGTTTATTGAAAAACATGCTAAGGAGGTGACCAACCTTGACATCTGAAGATATTGATGAAAGTGGAACTGAAACAGGAATGCCTGATTCTAGTCTTTTGAATAGATCATTGGACGATGAAATGAAAAATTCATACATAAACTATGCAATGTCTGTGATTATTGGTAGAGCATTGCCTGATGCTAGAGATGGACTAAAACCAGTTCACAGGCGTGTGCTATATGGAATGTATGAAGGAGGACATACTTCTGACAAAAAATTCAGCAAGTCCGCAAGATCTGTTGGAGAGGTAATGGGTAAGTATCATCCACACGGTGATCAATCAATATATGACACAATGGTTAGGATGGCTCAAGAATTCTCCCTTAGATATCCTCTTGTTGATGGCCANGGTAATTTTGGCTCTATCGACGGAGACCCACCGGCAGCTATGAGGTATACTGAGAGTCGNTTGGATAAAATTTCCAAACATATGCTAGAAGATATAGAAAAGGATACNGTAGATTTCCAACCAAACTTTGACGACTCTGAACAGGAGCCAACTGTACTTCCATCTAGACTACCTAATCTACTGCTAAATGGTAGCGATGGTATCGCGGTTGGGATGGCGACAAGGATTCCGCCCCACAACTTAACCGAGGTTTCAGGAGCGGTAAAACTGCACGTTGGTGCTATTGTTGAGGAGGGTGTTGAGAATAAAGGCATGCCAAATTTGACTATAGAACAATACATGGAGCATGTCAAAGGCCCAGATTTCCCAACTGGAGCATCAATTCATGGAATAGATGGAATATACGACATGTATCTGAACGGCAAAGGTAGATTCCATGTTAGATCAAAATGTGATGTAATTGATGATAGCAGTGGTAAGAAAATTATCATCCATGAGATTCCTTATCAAGTCAAGAAAGCTGATATGCTTGTTCAAATAGCAGACTTAGTCACAAAGGGCACTGTTGTTGGAATAAGAGACATTAGAGATGAATCTTCCAAGGAGGGCATTAGGGTTGTAATAGAGGTGAAAAATAATGCGGATCCTCATGCAGTGCTAAATCAATTATACAAATCTAGTAGACTTCAAGAATCATATTCTGCAAATATGATGGGAATTTTAGATGGAAGACCTGTTTTACTCACGTTACCAGTAATGTTACACACTTACGTCTCACATAGAGAACTTGTCATAGAAAGACGTGCAAAGTATAACCTATCTAAGGCTGAGGCCAGAGCTCATATCCTTGAAGGATTGGTTAAGGCACAAGACAGAATTGATGATGTTATCTCTGCTGGAAAGGGTAGTTCAAGCAGAGAACAATTCGAGTCGATACTACAAGGGATGGAAGTATTCCCTGGTATTGCTGCATTTAGTTTCACTGAAGCACAATCAAAGGCTATCGCTGAAAGACGACTTTATCAATTAAGCAAACTTGATGTGGAGAAAGTTCAAAATGAATTCGATGAACTACAAGTTAAGATTGCCGATCTTAAAGACATAATCGCATCAAGAGCTAGAAGATTGAAAATATTAATCAGTGAAATGGATGAAATGGTAGAAAAGCATGGAGATGAAAGAAGGTCTTTCATTGATCCAATGCCTCTTTCGATGGATAGAGAGGATTTGATTGAGGAAAGAGCCATTGTTATTACTTTAACAAATGACAATTACATCCGACATTTACCTGCCGAGGCTTTCAGAATGCAGAATCGAGGAGGAAAGGGTATGAAGGGTGTCCAAACCAAGAACGAAGATTTCCCTACCACTCTCATCACATGTTTCAGCAAGGATAGACTGCTAATTTTTACAAATAGGTCAGCAACAAAGAAAGACCAAAACGGAAATGAAATTCCATACAATGAAGGTAGAGTTTACGGACTAAAAGCATGGGAAACACCTCAAGGATCTAGGACCAGTAGAGGCAGTCATATCAGAAACGTGTTAGGTTTAAAGGACGATGAAACCGTTGTTTCTATAATTCCTCTTAGCAAGGATCTGATTGAGGAACCTGATGATTACTATCTTGCATTTGCCACTAGAAATGGTGTTATCAAAAAGAGTAAACTTTCTGATTATGTGAAGATTAACAGAAATGGGAAGAAAGCGATCAATTTAGCTGAAAATGACGAACTTGTTTCTGTGAGAAGTGGAACCGACGAACACGACGTAGTCATGGTGTCCAATTTGGGAAGAGCATGTAGGTTCGAACTTGCATCAGTGCGAACTCAAGGCAGGGTATCCAGCGGTGTACGTGGAATCAGAGTTAGTGGGGATGCAAAACTAGCAGGAATGATTCTGACAAATGACATTGATACTAGCGTTTTGACATTATCTAAGCAGGGTATGGGTAAGAGGACAAGACTTGGTAAAGGTGAGAAAATAATGACCATCAGAGATGGTCAGCAAATCTACGATGAGGATGGAAATCCGAAAACTGAGATGGATGGATATCGTATAACTAAGAGAGGAGGAAAGGGAGTAATTACGATGAACCTTAACGATGGCGATGTTATATCTAGAGTTCATCAAATTCCTAACCTCGATGATCAATTATTCCTGCTATCAGGAAAGGGTATCGTTATCAGAATATCCGCTATTCAAACGAAAGAAACATCTGGAAGATCATCAAAAGGAACGAGGGTTATGGAACTCCGTTCAAAAGATAAAAAATCATTCACCGACGAACTAATCTTTAGTGCAAGAATGCCGGCTGAACTAGCAGATGAAATCCTTACCGAGAAGAGTGTTGACACTCCCGATGGTGGAGAAGAAGAATGACCTTCTATCCGACGGGTTCAAAGATAGAGTCTACCTCTGAAGTATACAGACCGAGTATAATTGAGGTGGTTAAATGAACGAGAAGAGTTTGGTATATGATTGGAATACAATCGATTATGAGTATTCCAGAGATTCCTCAAATCACCCACATGATGTATGGTTTGATGATGAAACACTTCGTGATGGTTTGCAAAGTCCTAGTGCCGTTAATCCACCTATAGACCAGAAAATAGAACTATTGACCTATATGGAAAAACTTGGTATTCAGAAGGTAGATCTTGGACTCCCTGGAGCCGGTCCTTTCCACCTCGAACACATTGACGCTATGTTATCTCACATCAGAGATAATGACTTCAAAATAAAACCAGGTGCTGCTGTTAGAACTCTAATGAATGATATTGAGCCATTGGTTGATCTCCAATCAAAACACGAAATGCAAATTCAGGCTAGCGCTTTCCTTGGAACTAGTCCTATTCGGCAATATACTGAAGGATGGACTATGGATAAACTGGTATCTACAATGGAAAAAGCTGTTTCTTTTGCTGTGGACAATGACATACCTGTGATGTTCGTCACCGAAGATACAACAAGATCGAAACCTGAGGATGTAAAACTGATTTATCAAAGAGCAATGGAGTTGGGTGCAGACAGATTGTGTGTATGTGATACTTGTGGACATGTTACTCCAAATGGAGTAACTCAACTATTGTCATTTATCGATGAAGAGGTCATAAAAGACGGTGGTTTCAATCGAAGAGATATAGAAGTAAATTGGCACGGGCATCAAGATAGAGGTCTTGGTGTAGCAAATAACCTAGCGGCTGTTGACGCAGGCGCAGATGTTATCCACGGGACTGCCCTAGGGGTTGGAGAAAGAGCAGGTAACGCACCGATTGACCAAACACTAGTCAATTTGTCACTTATGGGTATTATCAATAACGATTTATCATTGCTTAACGAGTATGTAATGAAAGCAAATGAATATATCACAGTCCCCCTTCCACGGAACTATCCTGTATTTGGTAAAGACGCATTTGAAACCGGAACTGGTGTCCATGCAAGCGCTGTGATAAAGGCTATCAAGAAAGGAGATACGTGGTTAGCAGATAGAGTTTACAGCGGTGTTCCTGCAGCTGATTTCGGCCTTGAACAAGTAATTAGGATTGGACATATGTCTGGAAGATCGAACATAATCTACTGGTTAGAAAGTAGAGGTATCACAGCCTCTGACGAACTTGTAGCCCATCTTTTTGAAGTCGCTAAAAGCCAGCCAAGAAACATGGAAGATGATGAGATTTTTGCGGCAATAAACAACTTTGCAAACTAAGATTCATCTTCTTGCTCAGTTTCATCAGCATTTATCATGTTCCATTCCGCATCAACGGAACCGCCTGACCATTCACCTTCAACATCGATTTCAACCATTTCACTTTCATCTCTCCAAATTGCGTCTTCTTCACTACCATTTACAACCAAAACATTCCTATCATCAATTTGAGATTTTAACAAATCAATGTGTTTCGTTACGGGCAAAAAATGACCTACTGGAGTACCTGCTGTTACAAACGGATTTGTTGCAGTGCATATCATTAGACCATCTTCTGGGGCAACAATATCTACTGACAAACCGGGCGAGCCTGGATCTGAAATTGTGGCAACTACGTCTCCCTTCATTACTACACTCCCTGGATTAACAAATATATCCAGCAATCCTCCTTCACCAGCTCTTAGCCATTTTGAACCACCTGCATTCAGTCTAAACCTAGGTCTGCTGGGGTTTTTTGGTATAACTTTGAGGGACCTTAGAACATTAAGGCAGCCATGCACAGCGACTTTTACTGCATTTTGATCGAGCCTGTCAGCTCCTCCTCCTTCGTAGGTTATTGTTGCGATATCCATTTTATTCGCTATCTTACGTAAACTACCCTTTGGTGGTCTACTGTCCAGTATCACTTCTATACCGAATGCTTTAGCCAGTAAATTAGACTCAGGATGAGATAAATCACCTCTAATTTGGGGCATATTGGACCTACCAGTTGCAGCGCTGTGTAAGTCTATGATAATGTCAGAATCATTAATGAGGTTTTTAGTCACTGTGAAAGCGACCCTTGAGGTTGTGCTACCCTTTTGAATACCCGGGAATGCACGATTTAAATCTCTACCATCCGGAAAATATCTCGATTTAGCTCTATATCCTGGGAGATTAAGAACTGGAATTATGCGAACTGTTCCAGCCATCGTTTTCGGGTCTAAAGGACCATCAGGACCTGTAAATTTCCCAGATAACAAGTTTGTACACGCACTCGGGCCTGTAAGTTCATTTCCATGAGTTCCTCCGATTATAGTTACTATCGGCCCTGGCCTGACTCCATGCAAAATTGTAACTGGAATTGGCCATGAATCCCCCATATCTACGTCCAAAAGTGGCATATCGATGGTTCTCATACATCCTTTTTTTACCCTTTTTCGCATGAATCGAAATTCTCCCCAGTCCGAACTTCTGTCCCACTCTGGCCTACCCTCAGATTCATGTTCTTCTAGGGCTTTTTTGATGGCTAGTCGTCGATCTTTGGGAAGTTCGTGAGCTACACGAACCCTTCTCTTCTTCCCGGCCATGTTTGTCCATTCAAAAGGGTCACATCAAGGTGATGGAAGGGAATAACAAATCAACCTCCACCTCTTGTCATAACACATGGGATTGAGTGTTCAGAGAAAATATGCGCCAAATTCTATATGTTTTGGTTGCGGTCCAGCAAACGAAAATGGATTAAGAATCGAGTCCCATAGATGCGAAAACGGTCTAGAGATGAGGTTCACTCCTGAAGAGCATCACCAAGCATTTCCGGGAATGATTAACGGGGGAATAATAGGTAGTTTGATGGATTGCCATGGGAATTGGGCTGCTGCAATAGCGTTGATGGATTCAATGAAAATAGACGAACCTCCTTGTACAGTGACTGCAAATTTCTCCGTATCTTTACGCAAACCAACACCATATGGAAAAGAATTACACGTTATAGCAGAAATTATTGAAATCAATGAAGATAGAGCAGAAGTAAAAATGACTCTATCAGCTGATGACATTATCTGCGCAACTGGAAGAGGATTGTTCGTTGCCGTAAAAGACGGTCACCCCGCTTACCATCGGTGGTCATGATGGTCAAAGCCAAAAAATCGCAACTAGAATTTATGGAGACATTGAGGTTATTCGTAATCGAGGTTATGGATGGATTTGATATTTGGAGCGATGACCAACTAAAATCTCTGAAAAAGATAAACTTGGGAATTCTCAGGAAGAATGCCACTCAAAGGCATGGAGTAACGAGATGGAAAAAGGGTGTTAAACATCCAGAATGCGTTGATGATGTTGAGGTTGTGGAATTACATCCTAGATTATTAACAGACGAATGGAAGCCATATGCAGCTTGGGTGCTACATCATGAATTCGTTCACGCATTGGGTTATTTCGCCCATGATTCAAAATTTAGAGCCTTAGAAAAACTTTGGCCGAGTAAAGAGTCCCCCACAATGGGATCAAATTTCACCGAGATGCTACGTCGAGATAGAGCAACTTGGCTTTGGGTTTGTCCTACATGTAAAAGAGAATTTCCAAGACAAAAACAAGGAAACGGGAAGTATATGTGTAAAAAATGTAAACAAATACTGAAGGATGTGCCCATTCCGGCGTCACAGTGATTAACACTGGTTTTGAGCGTTAAGGCGTGCGAGTTATCTGCCTTTTACTGATTTCCTTCAGTCTGGCTTTACCGCTATGCTCTGCAGCAGTTGATTCAGAGGAAGGAGGAGGAGAGCTCTGGTTCTCTTGCGATGACATTTCAAATTGCAATTTAACCGAATATCATACTGGCGAGGCAAGTGTGGGAGGAAATGTAAACTCAGCTTCACCCATAAATCCTGAAACAATACTGATTGAACTGCCTATGGCGCCATCTCAAAGCGATATTGCACTACTACCTGAGGTCATACAAGAACTACAAATTGATTTACGGTATCAAGACGACGTAATAGGGTTAACTCGACCTGATTTGGAAGTGACAATAATAATTGCACAATCTACTACAAAAATTGAATTTGAAGGAGACAATAATCCTATAGATGGTATATCTGGACCTCATAGAATTGAGGATGAAACATTGAATCTCAATGGAGACAGACTATTATGGCCAGATGAAGAAATAAGAATACTGTTGCAATTCCAAGTTGAAAGGCCTGGTAATTGGGAATTGAATCTTAGAGGTTCATCGTTCATGATACTCAACATAATATGGTCGGAAAATATTGACTCAAGGGACATTGATGAGCCGTCCTCCGATTCCTCACCTGTTCAAACAGAACTTGATACTGTTCATTATGGAGCTCTGGTCGATGATGATAGAGACTGCTGGAGTTTTGAGGTGTATGAGCATGAACTACTCAAGATTACGTTTGAATGGGAGGAAGTCCCTTCAGAAATCGAGCAAAATCATGGAAGACCAGATTTAATTTTACCAGATAGAAGATTAGCACCAACCCCTGAGCTTCAAACAGAAGTTGTAAATGGGGAGACGAAGGTTACTTGGCAATGGAGAGCGTTACCAACCGGTGAATATGATATGTGCATTGGCGGTAAATTAAACTCTTTTCAACCATACAAATGGATCGGTTTAACAGCCTTTGAAAGTCTTGGGCCAACCTCTCCGGATGAGTTTAATTATGAATCATGGGCGTGGCCAGGCCTTGGTATGAAAGGGGATTCGAAAAGTGCAGTAAATCTTGAATCTTCATCAGGAATAATAACGCTGGTATTATCTCTTGCAGTTATCGTTGGATTAACAATTGAATTAAGAAAGAACTCTACATCAAAACCGATTAGATATGGCTTGTTCGTTCCAGGAATAGTGATACTCCTTCTTGGAGGTTTGATATCTCCTCTGTGGACATTAACAGGCGAGATCAGTTCATCCGATGAGAAAACTTTAGATGAACTGATAGACGATAGATTAGAACAATTATGGCACGCTTCGCATCCAGCAACTCCACCATCTTCTAGGGCGATTCATGTGGGCTCAACATTCGGCATGCTTGAAGGAGAAATTCTGTCTTTGAGACTAGAAGCAAGCGAAGCTTGGCCATTAGATGATGGCCGTTGGCAGCTCTACATTCCAGAAATATATGAATTAGATATCGAATCTCTAATTTTTAACAAGGTTGCAAAGAAATCAACAAACAGTGTTTCTGATAACTTGCTTGACTCGCATTCTAGAAACTTTATTCTTCTATCTGCAAGGACAGTGGTTCTTGATTTACTTATGCTAGAGGCTTTGTTAGTAGTTGATGACATACCAGATTCAAAAGTGATAAAAATTGAAACTGAGATGGTGAAATCTCAAAGTTTTGGATTAGTGCAGGATCCTGTTTGGGGTACGAAACCAGCAGACATACCAGAGAATAGATGGAGGTTCCTTCAAGAGAACCTTTACCCTAATCTGATTGCGATAATTATGTTAGATGGTGATAGTGATGATTTAGAGTTTAGAATTCAAACAGATTTCGAAATTCAACACAATATGATGTATTCCTCAACCTCTGTGACCCCGTCGGGACCTCTATTGGAATCGAATTATTTGTGGATTATCGGAGGGGTTATTCTCGCAGGGCTAGGACTTAGCCTAGAAAATAGGCGGAGAAGTAGAGCAAAGAAAATGCTTATTCAAATGGTAGAAGAAAACAAATGGAATTAATTTTCCAAGGAGCGCAGAGCTTTTTCTACCTCTGCCGTAATCTCTCCACTATCGAGAGCTTTGGTTATCTTCTTAACCGCAGTCTTTGACAATCCTTCAGCTGCCTTGAGGATCATACTCTTTTCTTCCTCAGTAACTTTACCATCTGCTAGTGCGGATTTAATCGCACTTCGAACAGCCATTGTTGAAGCCTCTTCATCACTGATTCCCAATGCATCTTGAATGGTTTTCAATTCAGATAACTCCTCATCTGTGATCACTCCATCAGCATAGGCATTCTCGTATTCTTTGACCAAAAAATTCGTGTATTTTTCAGGATTGAGAATTACGTCTCTTATCAGGCCGAAATCAATGGAACCTTGGTTTGACCCCATCTCGAGCAATACAATTGATTTTCTTATCTCTTTAATTGCCATATCTTTCAGACCATGTGCAGCCCAGACAATGCCTGAAACAGCAACTGCTGCTGCAAACCATCTCATGACATCTGGATCTACTAGGTTGCCGGGAGAGATTAATTGGAAGATACCGATTACTGCCATCAAAGAACCGCATATGACCTCAAACCAATCATTCAAATCTGGTTCATCTTCAAAGACCGAGAGTCTCTCTTTGACCACACTGTCATCGCTGCTCATGATTGTGGCTCATACACGAAAGAACTTGAGGGTGTCGGCTAAACAAACGTTTACCTTTTGGACTATTGACCACACGATATTACCATGGCTAACCACGAACGTGCAGTTGCGCGACTCGATTTACCTCCAGAATTTAGCCATTTCATACAGCAGCAGTGGGGAATTTCAGAGTTACATCCTCCACAAGCAGAAGCGCTACCCCATATACTATCAGGAAAAAATACAATGCTTTGCATACCAACTGCAAGCGGTAAGACCCTTGTAGCATTCATAGCAATAATAAACCAAATTTTAGTCAAAAATCCCGGTTCAAGAGCGATTTACATCGTTCCATTGAAAGCACTAGCTAGCGAAAAGTTGGATGAGCTTAGAGAAGTAGGCAATCATTTAGGCCTAAAAATTGGACTTGGTATTGGTGACTCGCCCAGCGAAGCAAGGCAAATAGATGACTGCGACATACTTGTATGCACTAGTGAAAAACTAGATTCGTTAATGAGATCAAAACCCGAAATACTTCGCAGAGTTTCTACTGTTGTTGCAGACGAATTCCACTTGTTGAATGACAGTCAGCGAGGCCCAACAATGGAGATTAATCTCGCTAGGATAAAACATCTGATACCTGAGACTCAAATAATTACCTTATCTGCTACAGTTGGGAACTCTCAAGATCTTGCAGATTGGCTTGATAGCGAACTAGTGATATCCGATTGGAGACCGGTTAGCCTAGAATACTCCACTCTAGCTGAACTTGACCTTGAGCCTAGAGCCATGCAAAAAGGAGATTTATCTACTAAGCATAAATTAAATCCACCAAGAACCTTGGATGGTCCTAAGAGCCACATAGCGTGGGCGGCAATGAAAGACGTCCACACACAAGATGGCCAATTGCTAGTATTCGTATCTACACGAAGGTCTGCTCAATCAGAGGCTAAGAAACTAAGTAAAAGGATGTATAAACACCTACAAAAAGAGAACCCCGATGCTTTGACAGAGTTGTATGAACTGTCCAAAAAATTGTCAAACAACTCCAATTCCTCTATGGGTGATAGTCTCGCTGATTGTGTAAAAGGCGGCATTGCTTTTCATCATGCGGGCCTAACACATAAACAGAGAAGTCTAATCGAAAATGCATTCAAACAGAGAACAATCCATTGCCTGTGCGCCACACCAACACTAGCTGCGGGTGTTAATCTTCCAGCTCGAAGAGTTTTAGTTCGGGATCTAAAGCGGTTTGATGACGGTATGAGTCGGCTACTTCCAGTCATGGAGGTTAGACAAATGCTTGGCAGAGCAGGTAGGCCTAGATATGATCCCTGTGGAGAAGCCTGGTTAGCATGTAAGGGCGGAGATCCACGACAAATTGCTGACGAAATTGCTGATCGTTACTTCCACGGACCCATTGAGGACATAACATCAAAATTAGCAGCTGAGCCAGCAATGAGATTCCATCTTTTATCCTCGATTGCAACTGGTGGACTACACTCTAGAGAATCTATCGGAGATTTTTTTTCTGGAACTTATTTAGGACATTCACAGCCTAATTCATATCTTCAGGACAATATAGATTCTATGCTAAGGTGGCTTATCGACAAACGTTTCATTCGAAGAAGAAATATCGGTTCAAGAAATGAAAATTGGGACGATGATACACCTTCTTGGGTTGATGTTGCGAAATCTGCATCTGGTGTAGAAATCATCAAAGAGAGAGTAATTGAACCGTCTGAAGCTACTTTTGGTTTTAGAAAAGCGTCTAATATTGAACAGCATGTTATCGATTTCACATCAACAGAGGCTTTCGACACAGAATACGAAGCAACTGATATGGGACAGAAGGTCGCTCAACTTTACATAGACCCATTATCAGCTGACATACTTATTGAAGGATTGAGAAGAGCCGTGCGGAGAATTGTAAGAAGTGACCTTCCTGTTACTGAGTTTGGACTCTGCCATTTAGTTGCTGCTACACCTGATTTCCTAAGCCTATGGCCAAAATCATCTGAATTGGATTTTGGAAGCGATTTGCGACAAAGGGCTGCTATTGCTGAAGACGAGTTACTTATAGAAAGCCCACTAGATGAACGGGCAATGGGGTTAGTCAAGAGTGCATGGTGCACAGAGATGTGGTACAATGAAGAAGACCTCAGAAACATAGAAAAAAAATTAGGTGTGACACCCGGAGATGTTCACTCAAGAATCGATTTAATGACATGGCTATTACACGCATCAAAGGAATTATTAATGAGAGATGACATTTTTGCAAAAGAGCATTTACAATATGTTACTCAACTGGTTGGATTAATCGATCTGACGAGATTAAGAGTCAGGGCTGGTTGCAAAGAGGATTTATTGAAATTAGTTCAAGTTCGTAATGTTGGAAGAAGCAGAGCAAGAACATTATCTGAGATGGGAATAAGAACCCCTGGGGACTTATTATCCATTAGTAACAAAGACCTTGACAAACTAAAATCCAAAAGAGGATGGGGCCCAATCCTNGTTGACAANATCCTCAATGATGTCAAGAAATTTAACTTTCCTCAAACAACAAAAAAATCTAGAGATGATGATGAGCCATTACCTGGTGAGCGTCAGTATTGATATTAACCAACACTTGGGAGGTTTGTGAGCGAGCAGATTTTTCCATGTAGGAGAGTTGAATTAAACGAGGTATGTAAAAATCCAAGAGACCTAGCATTGGATTGGATTGCCAACAGAAGTGCAGAACATTGGGCTCTGATTAGCGGAACTGCACTTGCTAGTGATATTCATGGATGGGTTGCTCATGCAGTTTTGATGAGGAATCATGAAAGAGGGAACATGCGCTCAAACAGCCTTGATGGAGAATTCATTCGTTTAATTTCGGGAACACATCACGTTGCGACTAGTTTCAAGAGAGCGGGCCTTGTAGAAGGGGACAAAACAGCATACATCGTCGATTTGTCTAACAAAGAAAGTGAAAGTGTATTTGAAAAGAATGCCAACAATATGGGATTTAAAATTTTGAAAGATAGACCTAATCTAGAAATTTTTGACCACTTAAGATTGGGAATTACTGGAGAAAAAACCGAGAATGCTGCAATAGGACACATTCACATAGCAGATCTACGCTAAAATCAGTAAGTCTGAAAGAGTATCAACAGATGGCGTATTTTATGGTGGTCTCCAAAAGACAATCTGATGATATCCTATCGAGAGGCAGGCTCTTGGATGAGGACAAAATAAACTTAGCAATTGAACAAGCTAGCAATCTTGGTGCTGACTACACAGAAGTTAGACTCGTCAGTGAAACAACAAATACTGCTTCGCTCAAGGATGGAAAATTAGAGAGAGCTATTCCCGGACAAGAGGTTGGAGTCACAATGCGTATTCTCGCAGATGGAGCATGGGGCATACACTCGACAAGTGATATTGATTCAATTATTCACCAAGTTGAGCCAACATTCCGTTTAGCAAAAGCTGTCGCAGCTAGGAGGCCTGCTTCCAAACATGGAGTTGGTCTTGCTGAAGTTCCTGTCATTCAAGATGAGGTGCACTGGAGAAGTGCAAAGGACGTAAGAGATACAGATCTAGACAAACGAATCGAACTAATGCTGGCGTTGGACAGAGAAGCAAAAGATGACTCCAAAATAGTGTCCACTGCCACTGGTTGGCTGGATGAGCACATTCACACCGAATTGATCACTAGTGAGGGTATGAACCGGATTTGGTCATTCCAGCGTAGCCTGATAAATGGTATGGTAACAGCTAGAGACGGGGCGCAAGTCATATCCTATAGAATGCGTCATGGAGGTGAAGGTGGTTTAGACTTCATAGAACAGTGCGACCTAGGTGAGATGGGGCGAAATGCAAGAATCTCAGCACTCAGGTTACTCAATGCAGAAAGAGCACCATCTGGATGGATGCCTTTAGTGGCTGATAAGGATCTTACAGGTGTATACATCCACGAGGCCCTTGGACATCCCTGTGAAGCAGACCTTGTCGCAGCTGGAGATTCATGTTTGGATGGCAAACTTGGAGAAAAAATCGGATCTGATATATGTACAGTAGTTGATGACCCTACAATGCGAGGTGGATATGGATGCTACCCAATCGATGACGAAGGTGTAGATACGAGACCGAAAGATCTGATTGTCAACGGTGTCCTAACAGAGTATCTAAACCATAGAGAAACCGCCCATAAGTATGACATAGACCCCAATGGAGGTGCAAGAGCACAAGACGGTTTACATCATCCATTAGTCAGGATGTCAAACACTGTAATTCAGGGAGGTTCGCACAATAACTTGGACGAATTGATAGAGGATATCGAATTCGGAATATACGCTTGTGGCAGCAGAGGTGGTCAAGTTGACACAGGTAAGGGTTCCTTCCAGTTTGCTGCCCAAGAAGCATGGATTATTGAAAATGGATCTTTGTCTAAACCTGTAAGAGATATCAGCATTTCTGGAATGACTCTACAAATTCTGAAAGATGTGGATGGTCTAACTAAGAAAGCGGAACTTGCTGCACCAGGGTTTTGTGGAAAAGGACAAACTGTCCCAGTCGGAGATGGTGGACCTACAATGAGAATTAGTAAGGCATTGGTGGGATGACATGATACCTGATGATGCAAGCGACCGTTTGTTAGAATCGGCGCATAAAATAGGAAAGTTGTGCGAAAAACTAGGTGTGCAACAATGGGAAGTTTTCGGAACCCAAGGATATGGCCACTCTCTCGACATAGAGGCCGATAAAATCACTATGGCATCAGGAGGTGGAGATGGTGGGTTTGGAATAAGGCTGGTCAATGATGGAAAATATGGATTTGCCCATGTGGTTGACTCTGACGCTGCTGAGGTTTCAGTAATTGAAGCGATAAAAATTGCAGAAAAATCCCCATCCATAAAAGGTTTTGAGCTTCCGGGAAATCATAGTTCAAAAGATGTAGGAGGTATGAAGGATACGAAAATCCTGAATATGAGTCCTGAAGACTTGCTAGAGCAAGGTGACCAAGTGCTTACTCGAGTAAAGGAGTTGGATTCTAGAGCATCAGCAGTAGGCGGAGGCATAGGGATTGGGGCTGGTGCAACTGCTATTGTTACCAGTTCCGGAATAGAATCTCACGGCATTCACACTCAACATGGTATTGGAGTGCATATCTCCATAGATGCCGACAATCATCTCACATCTGCCTATGAAGGAGAATATTCCAGAACCTCTATTGCAGATATTTGCTCAAGTGTAGATAGAGCAGTCCACTGGTCTCAAGTAACACGAAACGTGATACTAGGTGGCAAAACTCAAGACTCTCCTGTCTTGATGACGTCAGACGGTTTCTCGCCATTGTTTTCCGTTATGGTTCCATCTGCAATTAAAGGTGAAAATTTAGCCAAAGGCGAATCTTTCTGGTCTGGTAAAAAAGGGAATAAGGTCATTGCTGACCATCTTTCAATCGTAGATGATGGTTTGATGCATGGTGGAATGTCCTCAGGTTCTAGAGATGGAGAAGGAATTCCATCTCGCAGACAAGATATTGTCGAATCAGGAAAACTAGTGGGAGAGTTATGGTCAACTAGAGAATCTGCTAAAATGGTCGCTGAAGGTAAGATAGAATTCGCATCTACGACTGGTTCAGCTTCACGAAAAGGTCACACAACTCCGCCGGTTTGCGGATGCAGAGATTTGGTTCTCAGCTCATCTGACAAAACCTACAGTAGAGACAGGCTAATCGAAGAGATGGATCAAGGTTATGTTATCCACAGTGTTATGGGAGCACATACTGCCAATCCAACGAGTGGAGATTTTTCTGTTACCACATCAACTATCTTGAGAGTTGAGAACGGAGAAATCATAGGAGCGCTTAAACAAGCAGGTTTCTCTGGGAATATGGCTGAGGCTCTAAACAGGAAAGTAATAATCGGTGATACCCAAAAAAGGAAGGGTTCATACAGCACCGGCTCAATGCATGTTCCAGATGTTTTGTTGATGGGCGGACTAAGAGTAAATCCTGCATAATGTTTCAAGATTATTAAATCCAAAAACGTGGTAGATATCTTCTTGAACCGTCTCCAACGGAATACATACTCATCGGAGGTGAAAGGGAGTGTCATTTAATCTCAACCAACCAGCACGAAGCCCAAACACCCGTCCTGTGACGGGCCTAGAAAACAACAATTACCTTCGAGGTGCGATGCATGTCTGATTACGATGCGCATGTTTCCGAGGTTACAAAACAGGTTCCTGATGCAGATCCTGAAAAGGTTAGGGAAGCCTTTGCTAGATATGAGAAGGATTTTCTAATACCACCAGAGGACGCAATGAGGTCTGTATTGCGTAGATTCCAATCTGATACGGCCCCTACAACCCCAATTAATCAAAGCCAACAATCTGCTCGTCAGAATATACCTGTAAAGAAAGTTGAGAAATTATCTGAACTCTCTGCGGATGACAAAAACGTTGAGATTGAAGTAGAAATTTGTACTCACAACCCAAGAACTACAATGGTTAGAGGAGAAGAGAAGATAGTACCATTCGGACTGTTGGAGGATGCTCCTTGGGGAGACAAATCGTCTAGGAATAGGTGGGAATACAAAGACTGGGGTAATAATCCAAACCTAACACCAGGCGCTATCGTGAGGCTAGAAGGAGTCTCTGTGAACGAATATCAAGGTAGAATGAGTCTGAATATTAACCAAGGAAGCCGAGTTGTTGTTCTCAAAGAAGGAACTAGAACAATTGAAACACCTGGGGAACCTGTTGACATTAATAGTATCAAACATGAAGGCCCTGTAACAATAGTAGGCAGATTATTAGCATCAAGACAAGACGTTTTACATCGAAGGGAC
The DNA here is from genome assembly GCA_002710015.1 of Methanobacteriota archaeon. Lineage (GTDB taxonomy): Archaea > Thermoplasmatota > Poseidoniia > Poseidoniales > Poseidoniaceae > MGIIa-K1. The sequence continues at coordinate 61,266 of PAOW01000020.1, forward strand.
GGATCAGGTTCTATAGATATTGTAAGAGGAAGATTAGCTGACTCTAGTGGAGCAATCGGATTCTTGTCTTGGGAACCGTTCGATCACAAGGTAGGAACATTACTCAAAATCGAGAACGCTATGGTGAAGGTGTTTAGAAATACTCCAGAAATAAACATAAGCTCGTCTGCGAAAATAGAGATTTTTCATGATTCAACATTTGCTTCAACAGACGACTTAATCGCTCAATCTGTCAGTAAAATCGAAGACCTAACAGATGGCTCTAAAGATGTCGACATAATAGTTGAAATCCAAAAAATGATTAGAAGAGATTTTGAAACAAAAGAGGGCGAGAAGAAAAGTGTCTGGTCAGGAGATATCGCTGACCCAACTGGCAAGTGCAGATGTTCAATTTGGGCAGAGCCTCCATTCGATATTGATGACACACCAGTTGTAATTAGAGTAAAAGGTGCAAGAGTCAGGGCATGGCAAGGAATACCAGACATTACAATTGATGATATCTCCCAAATTGAAATTTTAGCTGCTGCTCCTTGGGGAGACGATGTAGATTTGGCTAACAACTTGGTTGAAGTTGGACTAACAGACCTTACAACAGGAGCTAGTCGGGTTGGAATATCTACTACTGGACATGTGATTTCGATTAGAGAGGACTCAGGAGTAATCAGTAGGTGTAGCGAGTGTCGCAGAGTCCTGAGGAACGGAGAGTGCTCTCTAAACACCTGTGTGTCTTACGAAGGAGTTAGCGATGTTAGATTGAGGATGGTTCTTGACGATGGTGTATCCACTATCTCATTAATATTGAACAAACAAGCCTCTGAATCACTCGTTGGCATGAGCCATGACGAAATTTCTCAACATGTTCAAGACAACGGTAGTATGCAATTTGTCCAATTATTGAGAGAAAAACTCCTTGGAAGGCAATTAAGGGCTTCTGGGAGAACAATTGTAGATGATCAAGGAGCAATGCTCCTATCAGATGATGTCGAATTTTTGGAGATTGATTCTGCTTTAGAAGCTGCTGAACTAAGAGCAAAGTGGGGTGTTTGAAGATGCAGCCAGGTAGAAGAGCAAGGAGACAGCCTGCTTGGCACATGCTAGCCGCTGAATTCGGTGAATCAACGCTCCATCAGCAAGGTTCAGGCGAGTTTGACCCACTGTTTGTGGTCACTAAGTTAGGGGCTAAAGTGAATCGAATGATTGTAGCAGGCCTGCTTGAAAGATTGGAACCAAGAGAAACAGCCAATGGAGCCACATTATGGCAAGGGCAACTTCGAGATCCCTCTGGATTACATTATTTTGCAGTTGGAGATTATGCCCCCGAATCAATGCGAGAGTTGGTAATTCAGTTATCATCGAGAATTGATGACGGAGAGACAGTTATGCTAACCATGACTGCTAAAGCAAGATACTTCCAAAACGAAGAAGGTGCTGTATACACAAGCCTGAGACCAGAAGAGGCTGCTGTTATTAGTCGTTCAGCCTATCGTGAGTGGCTAGTCAAAGCAGCAGATAGTATGCTAAAAAGAATCGACTACCAAGAAAAATCATCCTCACTTGAAAAATCAAATGAGGCATTTTTGTCCGCTGGTATACCGGAAAATATGATTGAAGGGTTAATTATGGCAAGTGAGCATTATGGAGATATTGACTTGGAATCTTACAGATTAAGCATAATGCAAACACTAGACATTGCAGAGGATAAGATGCCATCAGAGATAACACCTAGAGTGAAACCCTCACAATCTAGTCTATCTGTTGAGGAAAATGACGATAACTCAAATGATGATGAAACTGGAGAGGTTGACTTGAAGACTGTTTTGCTAGATTTAATTCAAAGACTCGACCAAGGAGAAGGAGTTGATTTCGATACTCTTCTATCAAACGCTGAAGCTAGAGGTCACAACAGAGATCAAGCGGAATCAAGTCTTGATGATCTATCGGAAGAAGGTTCTGTCCATGAGCCACGATTCGGATGGTTCAAGAAAACTGTTTGACATCTTTTATTCCAACAGGTTCAAGTTCCATTCGCGCTCTGATAGGTTCACAGGTGATGACGTGGCGGGAAACGATTTCTTCATTCGCCCAGCAAGTGGAACATCAAGTGCAGACTGGTTGAGATTGCCAAATGCAGATATTAGCGTTGTAATTACACGAAGACTGACTAGGACAGTTCTACACGGAGGAGAAGGTGACGACTTAGTAGATGAAGGTGCAGAATCTGCAACTTATATCGTTAAAGGTGAAATGGATTTTGAAGATTACAAAAAAATTCTCAAAATGTTCAGAACGGGCCAGCCATACATTCACGACCCATTTGAAGAAAGAGACGTAAAAGCTGTTTTTGCAAAAATGGAATACGATGGTTCGGAAAAAATCTATACTTTTGAGTTCATTGAAGATATAAGATGAGGAGATTTTATGCGTTCCCTTGAAGAATCTAGAGAGGTCCTATACGTAATTAGGACACTTGATGTTCTTATGGGATCAGGAGTGGGTCTGGAAGCCGCAATACACTCTATTTCTCAAGGTGGTTACGGGATAATATCAAAGGACTTTGCTAGTCTAATGGATAATATCAACAAAGGTAAACCAATGGAGAAAGAGTTGAGAGCCTTACTCAAAAAATGTGAGACTGATGGCTATCGGCGCGTAATAAATACCATGCTGAACAATGTCACACAAAATACCGATATAATCGAGACATTGCGTAAACAAGGCGAAAGGATGGAGGAAAGTAGAACTGAAAAAGTCAAAGAATACATTGAGGAATTAGGAGGCGTCCCCGAAACTCTACTTTCTATTGGGATGATTGGGCCTATTATTCTCTCAATACTCGGTATTGCTCCTCAATTAATGGATGGTGCCGAAGCATTGTTTGGATCAGTAGACCAAGGAATGATGATGTCTATAGTAAATGCTGGACTCTTATTAACACTTGCCGGAATGGCTCTAATCGGTCTGAAAGCACATACTAAAGATCCGGGGTTGTGAAAATGATATTTGGAATATTGGAGATTTTTAGAAACGATCCTCTTCTATTACTAATCATTACAATGGGCATAGCATTTGCAATTGGAGGGATTCCACCAATAATTGAGAGAAATAGAAGGAGAGGCATTGAAAATGATCTACCTGCTATGCTCGAAGCGTTATCTGATTCACTCGGCGCTGGTCTGGGACTTCAACAAGCAATGATGGCTGAAGCAGATAGGAATTCAGGAGTGCTAGGTAAGTTGCTGAAAGAAACTCTGAAGGAGAGTCATGCTTCATCATTTGATGCTGCTCTATCTAACTTTGCAACTAAATCCCGCTCATCTCAAGTACAAAGAGTCATGCACCTAATGTCAACAGCCGTGGAACAGCAAGCACCACTGCAGAATATACTAGCTGATATGTCGAGAGACTATGAGCGATTAAATGACCTGATGAATCGAAGAGAATCTGATTTAATGGGTCGCTCAATACTTATCATAATGTTTGTATCAGTTGGTTTACCGTTTCTGATTGCCTTCATTGTGGGACTTTTTGCACCCCGAAGCGATGGATATCAATTGGATAGTTTCAACTCATCATTTACACTATTTTTTGGTGCTGCCTCTCTAATTGCAGTATCTGTAAGTGGAAGAATGCTTGGTAGAATGAAGTCCGCATTGTGGTGGGCACCTTTATGGATGGCAGTTTCAATGTCTATATATCACGTAGGCGTGTTTGTAATAGGAGGATAAAATAATGGAAGAAATTTTAGAACAATATGGAAAAGTTACGATTTACACGGAGGCTAACCATCCTTCTCCAATGTATTACGTTGATGGTTCCGTTCAACCCAACCCATACGGCAACCTAGCTGCACTTTTGGAGGACGACAACCTTGAGGAAGTTATGTTCAATGGTGGCGCACAATGCGTTAAAGTTGCTCACAGAAACCATGGCATGTGCAGAACAAATATTTGGGTTGATGATGCAGAAGGTTTGGAAATTTCAAAGAATATCGCAGCATACACATCTGTTCCTTTGGGGGATGGCCCAGGTATGGTTCCAATATTTGACGGTAGATTGCCAGACGGTAGTAGAGTAAACGGAACTATACCTCCGGTATCACCAGACGGACCTACGCTGACCATACGAAAGTTTAGAGAAGATCCTCTCACTATGGTTGATTTGATTAAATTCGGGACTGTCAATCTTAGACTTGCCGCCATGATGTGGGTATGGATTGAAGGCTTGGATTCTCGACCTGCTAACTTCGTTATCGCCGGGGGGACAGGTTCTGGTAAGACTACAACATTGAACTGCCTTGGAATGTATATCCCCTGGCATAAACGGTTACTGACTGTTGAAGACACTGCTGAATTACAGGTATATCACGACCATTGGTTGAGAATGGAAACCCGTAGAGAGAGGCCGGACGGAACCCCTGAAGTAGACATGAATGACTGCTTGAAGTCTAGTCTTAGAATGCGACCTGACAGAATTATCGTTGGAGAGGTTAGGTCAAGTGAAGCTGCTACTTTACTTACTGCCATGAATACAGGTCATGACGGGTCCTTCGGTTCACTTCATGCAAATACCGCAATGGAGACCATTACTAGAATGGTAAATCCACCTATGAACGTACCTCCAATTATGCTTACTGGACTTGATTTGATTATNATTCAGGCCCGATTGCAAGTAAATGGAAAGACCGTNAGAAAAATCACTGAAGTCGCAGAAGTTGCAGGCATGGAAGGGGACAAACCTCGNCTTAATGCCATATGGAAATATAATGCANCTACTGATAATATTGAAGAAACTGGAATCCCGTCGAAAATGCGAGAGACCATTTGCACTGCTGCGGGAATCTCACCAGCACAATTTGAACAACACGTAAAGCAAAGAGAGCAGATTCTTGCAGACCTCGTTAGAAGAGATATTAGAGACATAGAAACTGTAACAAAGATCATTCAAGGATTTTATGCCTCTCGTTAATCATTTGACAAGTTCAGTCTAGCTAGTAAGTCATCGACCCCGTCGATTTTTCTGCGTATACTGGTAACTCTATCTGAGGCATCAGCAACAGATTCCGCAAGTTCCATTTCCTCGTCTATTTCCTCATCACCCTTAGTTCTGAATTGTTCTGCTAGCCTTTTTAGATCGGTTATTATCGAGTCAACTTCTGTATCGCTGACCTTGATACCTGGAGCAAGCCTTGGTATTTCGCTTGGTGAAATATGACCCATTTCTGCCCCTATGACCCCTGCTGCTGCGACAACTCTGGGTCGCAATTCAGGATTATTCACATCATAACCCCTCTTTTCTAGGAACCTGATGACCAATGTTTGTTGTGCGTCTGAGTAATTCCCACCAGACTTTTCAAGAATAGCCTCTGTAAGTTGTTCAAAACCTTCGATATTCCTCTCGAGCCTGTCTAGTGTTCTACGTTCACTAGGTGACAAGTGGATAGCCCCGTGTTGGAGTAGACGAATAACCCTAGTTCTACGAGCAGATTTTGGATCAGAGGACGCAATTTCTTCATCTAATGAAATTTGTAAGTCGAATAAAGCATGAAGTCTACCAGAAATGGCAGGAATCCGTAGATCAAGCCCCATGTTCCTTGCTTTTTCTTCAAATAATACTCTCGCTTTGACCATTTCTCCTTCGCTTGCAGATATAATCTCAGGCAACATATCTCGAAGTCCGCTTCTGGCGCTTTCAAATTGACGTAATGCTTCGCGCTCACGCCAACTATTAGGTAAATTTTGTATAGCATCTTTCTCAGATTTAGAAATCGATTCGATTTCTTGTAAGCGGTTCTTTACAAACTGTTTAGCACTCGATTCTACGAGGTTAAATCCATGATTAGACAGACTGGATATGAAAGCTGAAACATCCTGCGAGTCGTGTATTGAACCTACAACTAAGAAGTCTCTACATAATGCATCAATTTCTGCCATACGACTTTCCATCTCCATTATTGAATCCGTCAATGTAATTGACTCTGCCTCAATTAGCTTCATCTCAGATTCTACAACAGGTTGAGTGATCTCAATGACCTCTACTTCATCGTCGATAGAAGTCTCCACTGATGGTTGAATATCTGTGATTGCAACATCAGCATCTGGAATTTGCGGCATCAATGGTTCGTGACTTGAATCGTAATCTTCCGAACTGGGGGATGGAATTTCTACCATCTTTGGCTTACCTCTAGGCCTTCGCAAGCTCTTTTTTATTACACCCCAAGACCCTGACTGCGATGTTAAAACTCCAGCCACTCTCATCAATAGCGCTTGTTTAGTGCCAGAGCGAGGTAAATCGAGCTTTGAACATAATTCATGTAACTGATCCCTTGACAATGAATCTAACTTTTCAGGAGTTAACTGTTTAGCGTCATAATTGAGGTGAAGATACAATCTTTGTCTCCTTTCTCGAATAGAACCTGATTTCTTTACTCCAAATACTGCCAGAACTTTGCCCAAATCATTGTTTAAAATCGAATCTATACCTTCTGGTGACAAATCCCATTCATCTAAGACAAGTTCTGAGATTAATTTGGCTCGCAACACTTCAACAGACCCGGTTCGAGAGATATCATGCTGAGCGCATATCTCCTTCAGGCGGTCCAATCTGGCCTGATGGAGTTCTGATAGAAGGGACATTTTGCCACTCATAGCAATACCTCAGACCTCGCTCTGAATCTCTCCATATTTGAGGTTGCACCTACAAGAGGGAGAAAAATACCACTTTCTTGAGCAAATAGTCTGATTTCAGCAACAAATTATTTGCATGTCAATTCTAGCAACATCTTCAAACCATTCCCGCCTTATCGATACTCGAGGCCGACTTATGGGGCGCTATGAACGGGCTGCAAAAACCTCTTTGAAAGAGGCGACATCGCTAGCAGCATCAATCATTGATTCAGTGCGTCAAGACCTGCGTAGAGAAGAAGTTAGACTTGAGGAAGAAATGAGTGACAGAGTAAACTCTGTTCAAGCAACCCTCAACGAAGTTGCTAGTATTCAAGATGCGATTATAGCTGGCTCTTTGGACGTAAAGAAAGAACTAGAGAAGGCTAAAAAACGGCTTGTGAAATATGGTGATAGAGATTTAATGGTCACTCAAATAATAGGCTCTGCTACTCGATTAGGTGAATTAAGAACCTTGCATTTAGATGCTGTAAACCGTATCCAGGGAGCTTTGGCTAGACCTCCATCTGCCGTTGACATAATCGAGAGAATGACGAAGGACCTCCTCAAACTTTCTGGGTCATGGGAAGCTTCTGCCAGAGAAATTGACGAATCAATAGCAGATGTCGTTGATGCAAATGCGCCAATTGAGATGATAGAACTCAATAGAGAGATGGATAACAATGGGTATGATCTTATCTTGGCAGGAGAGGATAGGAGTGAAGAGAATATCCAGAAATGTCAGCAGAAGATTCGGTCGTTAACTGGAGAAGATAATTTCAATAATTATCCTCTCTGAATAATGGAGAATATATCCTATCTTGGGATAGTCTTCCCTCACTTAGCATAGATTCGATGTAATCATCCATGAATTTTTTCATACGCCCACGCTTTTCTTCTTCTGGTTTTTCATGAGCTATCTGTATCAACTTTTTCCATGTCGATATCAAATTCTGAGTGCCTGTATGGCTTTCTTCAGTAGGAAATATCCTCTCAATACTAGTTGTTACCGTGCCATCTTTACTCAGTGTTTCAAGTATTACATCAATCCTAGAATCTGAATCCTTGGTCGAAGTTCCTTCTTCTTTATTTGTGAAAGATTTCCACTCCTTAACTTGACTTTCAGTATCAAGAAATCTACCTCTATTTCCGTGATCTTGTAGAATACTACGAACCTTTCTTTGCTCAACCAAAAGACCAATTTTGTCGTGAGTTTTTTTGTCAATACTATCAAGAATTGATTGTTCAATTCTTAGTGACAGCGATGCTCCAAAATCAATCACTTTAGAAAATCTCGATGCAGGAAAATCACTTCTAGTTAGTAATATCGTGTAACCCTCAAGTGGCGTTGGGACGAATCTTGACCTTGCATCATCTTGTCTTTGAACCCCTAAAGTATGCCTTCTAACTCTTGTTGATAATGAAGAATGTAATGTTCTAGTTGTAACATAGCCATTAATTTCGTCGTTTACACGTAGTTCTTCTAACCAATTTACTTTATTGAATATATCTTCAAATTTAATTTCATATTCGGCAATCGTTCTTACATCTAAATCAGGGCGAAGGCGCAGCAATTGTCTCCTAATCAGCTCACAATCTGCAACAATAATTCCATTTTTTGGGATGTATTCCGGTTTATCTTCGCCGACCAAGACCCTAGTTGGCTCTCTACGGGGAAGTACTAGTGCAGATGAGAAGTCATTACCTCTATGATCATACAACCATTTGCCCGAAACAGGAACCATGTCCGCATGTCCATCTAACAATAACTCGATAGCAGTAGATAGATCTGGCACTTCTTTTGCAATTAACTGAAGATTATCGGGAGAACTTTCTATAAATTTACGAGCGTGAGTAGAAACCCCGTCTCCATTTTCCGGGTAGACCATGATTTCAAATCGGTCTTCAGAGCTCAAAAATTCACCTCGGCCGGAGTTACCGGCGTCTTATGGGCGCCCGCCATTCGTTAAGAAGGCGACCCTTGTGGGGGTAGACATGGAGGAGTTTGAAGTTCTCGACCGCTTAGAAGAAATTAAGGGTCTAATAGATATCAAACTTGAGAAAGTTATAGATGAGCAGTCTGTCATTTACGGTGATGTAGCCAGAATCGCAGGAGAAGTGGTTCTAGCAGGTGGGAAAAGACTCAGACCGATACTAATTATGCTGGCTTATGACTTAGCAGGCGGAGAGAATGAAAATGAAATAATTCCACTCGCACTATCATCTGAGTTTATTCACTCGGCTACCTTAGTTCATGATGACATAAACGATGAGGCTTCAACGCGAAGAGGTCACCAAACTATCCATTCAAAGTTTGGATTAGCAAAAGGGATAATCGCAGGAGATTACTTGTTTTCCCAAGGATTTGGATTAGGAGGTAGATATGACCAAGAAGTCGTTGAGGTAATTGCCCATTACTGTTCCAAACTCGCCAGTTCTGAATTCACTCAAATCGACCACATTCTAGATTTATCTACATCCCCTGAAGATTATTTAGAAATCGTGAGAGGCAAAACAGCAGGTCCTTTCGCTGCTGGTTGCAAGGGAGCTGCAATGGTTGCTGGGGCCAGTCAGAAACTATGCGATTCATTATTCGATTTTGGTATGGAATTAGGTATCGCATTTCAGTTGGTTGATGATTTGCTTGATATTCGAGGCGATGATAGAATGGGCAAACCAAGAGGAGCTGATTTATATGAGGGAAAGATGACTTTACCAATCATACACGCGCTTACAATACTCCACGGGAAGCAAAGGGAGAGATTATCAGAGATACTGCATGAGTTTGAAGACTCACTTTTCGATGAATTAATCTCATTACTTGAATTTGCGCTGAGTCTCAGATACTCTGAAATCCTAATTGCTAACCACCTTGAAAGAGCACTCTCAAAACTAGAAGACTTTGATGACTCTGAAGCAAAGCAACTGCTTAAACATGTTGTGCATGTAGTAAAAACTAGGAACTCATGAGGAATGGCTATGTCTCAAGAATTCGATAGAGATGTCATCATTATTGGTGGGGGACCTGCCGGGAGCACGGTTGCTAGATATGCTGCTCAAGGCGGTGGTGATGTCCTAGTTATTGATGGAAGAGATCCTATTGGAACACCACTTCAGTGTGGCGAGTTAGTTCCTACTAACGACGAAATGCGAAGATTATGCCCTGATGTTCCTGATATGGATGATTTATTCAGAACACCAAAAGAAGCCATTTCTAGACAATCCGAGAAAATGCACATAGTTCCACCATCAGGCAAACCACTAATCTACGACTTCGATGGTTATGTGCTCAATAGAGTTGCGCATGATGAATTTCTAGTTAATCTGGCTAAAGATGCTGGTGCTGACTATTTGGTGAAATCAAGGGTTAAAAAGGTCGAAGGCAACAACGTAATTCTAAGAAATGGCGACAAATATTCTGCAAAAATAATAGTCGATGCAGGGGGGCACAATGGTCCTGTCAGGAGAGATTACTGGAGTGAAAAGTCAACGCAAATACCAGTTCAATTCGTTCTTATGGATGGAGATTTTGGTGAAGCCGTTGAATTACACTTCGGATCTATGGCGCCTGGTGGATATGCGTGGATGTTCCCAAAAAGTAGTGGTGCTAATATCGGCCTTGGGATTCAGAGAAGTTTCTCCAAGGGTGTAACTTTGAACAAATATACTGATGACTTCATTTCAAAATATGATGGAGAAATTACATTCAATGGAGCAGGTACCCTTCCAATGTCTGGCACAATCAAGAAATTTGTAAAAGGAAATTACATGTTAGTAGGCGATTCAGCAGGAATGGTGCTGCCTTCGAACGGGGCTGGTATAACAATTGCAATGGTTGGAGGAAGAATCGCAGGACAGGTCATTTCTGAACATCTTAAAACCGGCCTCCCGCTGGAAGAATATGAAAAGCGTTGGAAGAAACAAATGGGCAAAGTAATGAAAAATTCAAAGCGTTCTTTCAAGATAGGCAGCATGTTGTTCAGGATGCCTGATTGGATGCTGAATTTATTCTTTAATAGACTAACAAAAGGAATTATCTGGAGAGCCGTGACCTGCCGGAAAATGCTATGGATTGTTTAGAAATAAGAATATCAATCTAGAAAATGATTAGTTTTGATAAATTACATGCGGTTATTTCAAGTGGATTAAGGGTTAGGGACAAGCATGCAGAGAGATGACGAAGCTGTAAGCCCCGTCATCGCAACTGTTCTCCTATTAGCAATCACGGTACTGCTAACTAGCATGGTTTTCATAATGATGTCAACCACTCTTGATAGTACCGAAAAAGCTAATCCAAAAATTTCTCTATCCGTTAGATCACTCTCCAATGGTTATCATGTCATAACGGTCACCAGCATAGATCAACCTATTGATCCACTTAGAGTCAATTGGAGCATTAACAATATCTCAGGCCAAAGCTCTGTTGATTCTCAAGGCCTAGTTGAAGAAATTTATGGAACGGTTGGGACCAACGTATCATTCCATGACAGGGATGCAGGTTGGTCCATAACAAAAGGAGATTACTTTGTAATAAATTGCGAAAATCTAGACTGTGGGAAAGGCTTCCACAGTTTCAAATTAGTTCATGGTTCACAAGATGATAGAATCGTTCTAAAAGAAATTAAAATTCCTGCATTGGAATCTTAACCACCAATAAATGACATCTCCAATTTCTCAGTTTCCACTTTTCCTCGGTTTTGAGAATAAGCATCGTCTCTTTTACTCCAGATACTAGTAACTGCGGCTGCTAGGTTTTCTTGTGTTGCATTCATTCTTATCAGAGACTTCAAGTCATTTCCTTTGTTGGTGAATAAACATGTGTAAAGAGAACCATCGGCTGAAATTCTTGCACGGTTACAATCACCACAAAACGGTTTTGAAATGCTCTCAATAAACCCAATCTCCTGGCTGCCACGAACATACCTATTCGCAACTTCGCCCACATGGTTTGGCTCTAATTGCTCCAAATCGGCAATCATTGTTCTCATCATTTCACCAGTTATCACATCTTGGTTATCCCATCCATTTGTAGCTCCAACATCCATGAATTCAATGAACCTGACAATAACGTCAGTGCCAAGGAAACGATCTGCAACTCTTTGCACTGAATGTTCATTATATCCAGCTCTAATTACGGTGTTAACCTTAACCTCCAATCCTGCCTTTCGAGCGGCTTCTATACCCCGTAACACAGTTTCTGGCTTCTCTTTGGTGTCTCCCATTGCCTGAAAGGTTTCAATGTCAAGCGCATCTAAAGATACAGTAACTCTATGAAGACCCGCATCGCTTAGTTTCTGCGCGAATCTTTCCAATAAAATTCCATTAGTTGTCATAGCAATGTCTAATTCTTCAGGCAACATTTCGATAAACGAGCAAACATCTTTCCTAAGTAAGGGCTCTCCGCCAGTAAGTCTTACTTTAGTTAGCCCTAGTGGCATCAATGACTCGACAACTAAAAGCAGTTCCTCGTAAGATAAAATCTGATCTTTATCGAGAAAGTTGTGGGATTTGAAATGCTCTCTAGGCATGCAATACCTACATCTCATATTGCATCTATCTGTTAGTGAGATTCTGAGATCACGTAGTGGTCTACCACGATAATCCCTCACCATATCTTACCCTAGTTGTTGGAAACACTTCAACATGTGGTTTGGATGACTTCATTTCATAGAGCGTTTTGGCACAACCAATGGGGAAGCCAGAGCATGCAAATACTGACTTGGGTCAGAGCCAACCTACCTTGTTGGTTAAGCCAAGCACGCTATCGGGCTCGCTTTCTCTACCGCCCTCAAAAAGTCACTCTATGCGATGGCTTGTGTTAGCTAGTATGGATAATACACCTACAAGAATTGAGATGAGTGAGATTGGTAGAGATGTAAATTCAATGATTAAATGCCTCAAAAAGCTTGGTTGTTTTTGGGACGGTAGTGTGTTTAAAGGAAGTGAACTACTAGGAACTTCTCAATTGTTAGACTGTGAGAATAGTGGCACTGCATTGAGGTTTTTAATTGCTCAAGCGGCTACTTGCGACCATGAGATAACCTTTGATGGAGATCAGAGCTTACGAGCTAGAACTAGTATGCCACTACTGAAATCACTTGGTGTGGAATTCAATCGATTTTCGCAAAATGCAGAATACCCGTTATCTCTGAAAGGTCCGTTTGCAAAAGATGTTGTGGTGGTCGATGTATCAAAAACCTCACAATACCATTCAGCTATTCTGTTGATGACACCGAGAACAAACGGATTCGAAATAACGACTGTTGGGGAGGCAGTCTCGAGAAAACATTCTGAGTTGACATGGGATTTGTGTAAATTAACAGGTGCCAAAAATTTAGGAGAACCTTGGAAGGTTGTCTGTCCGGATGTTTCAGTTCCTTCAGATGCTTCAATGGCAGCATTTGCAAAACTAGCAAATCTTCCCGTAAAGAATCCTCCAAGCCCTAATGACATGATTGGCCATAATCTAGATGTAACAAATTTGAGAGACTCAAATGACTTGATTACTCCGATGGCTGCATGGTTAGCATTACACGATGGTGGTGAAATTTCGGGTGCGAAACATGCTGAATACAAAGAATCTGATAGAATCTCAAAAACATCACAATTGTTGGCACAATTTGGAATTAAATCTAAAGTGACTGATGAAGGACTAAAAATCAAAGGCAACCAAATCCCGACAAGGCCTAACCAGATTGTTGATACCTTTGGAGACCACAGAATTCAGATGACTGCAATCTTACTTGCATCCATTTGTGGTGGGGAGATAGACAACGGAAAGTTACATGAAATCGCATGGCCATCATTCCTTGAACAGCTTATTGAATGCGGACTAAAAGTCGCTTAGTCATCCATGCCTGCCAAAATGATAATCCAGAGAATTTAATGGAATTCTCATCGCAGTAGGCCTTCCGTGGACACAAGCCCAAGGGTTTGGAATTCTTCTCATATCATCCAATAGTCTCCTCATTTGAGCAAGATTGAGCCTCTCGTTTGCTTTTACAGCGCCTCTACATGCATTGAGGAAAGCCAAGTGGTCCTTACGATTTTCAAGGGTTTGTAATGGCGCCCCATCCTCATTCATATCAAGCAGTATATCGTGGATAAAAGGTTCTAATTCAGACGCTGATAATAGTGCTGGAGCGCTTGTGATTGAATATCCAGAGTTGGTTTTTTCTATGACAAAACCCATCGATGCCATGTCATCAAGCCTCGATTCTAGTCTAGCGACCTGTCTCACGTCCAAATTCAGTGGGACAGAGGTTATGCGCTCTTGCGGCTGCCAAAGAGATTCGTCATGCCTAAGTCTCTCATACCTAACTCGCTCATGTAAAGCATGTTGATCGATGAGTAATAATTCCTCATTTGCTTGCACCAGAATGTATGAATCTGCAAATTGAGCTAAGGGTTCCATCTTTGGTAAGTCGTTGATTACAGGACCTAAAGGCTCCGTTTTTTCTATATCTTCAGGATTGAAACCTGCATGCCTGTGAAGTTCTCTTTCAGCGACCGATAATGCAGGAGAAATCGGCCTTATTCCTGTTATCGTTTTTTGCGATGATTCAGATTTAGATATTGGTCGTAACTTCTGTTTAGGTTTACTTTCTATAGGCTTTTCACCAGTTAGTGAAATCTGTGCTGATTGAGCCCAAGCAGGTTTGTTCTCCACATTCTTTACATCAGATTTTGAAATTGATGGAGCTATACCAGTTATTACTCCACTAGATTCTGGTTCAGTTGGGGCTGATTGTAGCGTATATGCGATAGACCTTTCAAGACGCTCCAAAACTCTCCACGAATTTTTCAATCGAACCTCCCTCTTGGTTGGATGAACATTTACATCAACCTCATTTGCAGGCAGGTTGAGATATATCACAGCTACTGGGTGCCTGCCTTGCATTAGGCGAGTTTTGTAACCTCTTCTTATCGACTGTAAAAATGGTTGAGATGCAACCGGCCTATTGTTGATTAAAATATGAATCTCATCACCTTTGCCCCTGGAAATATCAGGGGTTGACACCCAACCGCTCCATGACTCAGAACCTGGCGCATTTACATCCTCGGGAGGGACTACAAGGGGTATCATTTTACTTGCTTGTTGACCGAGTATATCGTATAACCTATCTTCCATATCTGAAACTGCTGGAACCTCCAAAATCGACTTATCTTCACTAACCAATTTGAATCCAACACCGGGATGGCATAGAGCGTGTGAGACTAAAACGTCCACAATTTTTGATGTTTCAGTTGCTGGTTTACGCTGGAATGACAGCCTTGCTGGTTGATTCTTGAATATTCCTTTAACCTCAATCGAGGTGCCTTCCGCAATCCCTACTGCTTGAACAGCTCCTTTTGTTCCGTTGTTCATATCGATTTTTCTACCTTGAGAATTAGCAGGTCTACTGGAAATGGTAAGATGGCTAACCATTCCAATACTAGCCAATGCTTCGCCTCTGAAACCCAATGTTCCAATTTCTGATAAATCCTCTTCAGTTTTGAGTTTACTAGTAGCATGCCTGTCCAAGGATAGAGGAAGATCCTCTTCTAATATTCCTGACCCATTATCTGTTATTTTTATCGTGTCGAACCCGCCCTTTTCAATTTCAACAACAACCATAGTTGATCCTGCATCTATTGAATTCTCAACTAGTTCTTTTACAACTTGGGCCGGTCGCTCGACAACCTCTCCAGCGGCAATGTGACCAATGACTCTATCATCTAATTGGATGATTCTTGATGGTTCACTCATGAATCATCCTCCATCATGTTGAGTATGTTGTACAGCTCCTCCATTGCTTGTCTTGGTGTCAAAGTATCAGGATTTATGTTTGACAACTTATTTCTGATAGCCTCGACAACAGGGTCTTTCTCCATAACAATCTGTGGCTGATTCAAGAATCCCATCAAAGATGCCTGTCCAGCACCTCTTGCGACTGGTGCTCCCTTTTCACCTGCTTTTGCACCATGTGCTTGATTTTCCAAGAATCCTAACAAGTCGCTAGCCCTTTCTACAACATGCCTAGGAAGTCCTGCTAATGATGCGACTTGAACACCATATGAGTCGTCACAAGGGCCGTCAGCAACTGTATGTAGGAACCTGAGGCCTTCACTAGATTCTGCAACCTGAACATGAACATTTACCAGTCCAGTTGCGTCTCCTTCTAAGCCTACTAGTTGATGATAATGTGTTGCAAAAAGTGTTCTTGATTTTATTCGTGCGCAGATATCCTCTGTAACTGACCATGCAATAGATAGACCATCGAAAGTAGAAGTTCCCCTTCCAATCTCGTCTAAGAGGACTAAAGATCTGTTTGTGGCTGTTTTCAAAATATGTGCAACCTCCATCATTTCCATCATGAAGGTAGAACGTCCACGACGGATATCATCTGATGCTCCGACTCTTGTAAAAATTCGATCCACTAGACCAACTTGGGCACTTGTTGCAGGCACAAATGAACCAGATTGTGCTAGAATTGATAACAAGGCTGCACATCTTAGGTAAGTTGACTTTCCACCCATATTCGGACCAGTGATAAGTAAGAATTTCCTTTTTTTATCCAGTTTAATATCGTTTGGAACAAAACCAGACTGTGCCTCTAGCACTGGATGCCTTAGCCCCTTTGCGATTAATTTATCATCATCTGTAATCGATGGTCTTGTCCACATTCGGTTTCTTGCTACATTTGCAAAACATTGCAAGACATCCAACTTTGCAATGTTTGAACTTATAGCCCCTAGAATACGAGATTTTTCTCTACACCTATCTCTAAGTTCTCTGAACATATCGTATTCGATTGCATTTGCCTTGCTATCTGCTGTTAGCAGTTTATCTTCCCACTCAATTAAATCATCGGTAACATATCGATTCCCATTTGTCATTTGTTGCTTTCTTCTCCATTCTTCAGGGACCTTGGAAAGATGTGTTTTCGTGACTTCGATATACCATCCAATTTGCCGATTATGTCTAACTTTGAGAGATGGAATGTCAAGCCTAATTCTCTCGCGTGATTCTAAATCTTTGAACCATTTATGTCCTGATGCAGCTGCTTTCCTCAATTCATCAAGTTGCTCACTAATTCCCTCTCGAATCAAACCTCCATCTCTCAGAGATAATGGTTGTTCGTCGTTAAGGTTTGCTTGTATGTCTATACGCATCATTTCTAAGGAATCTAAATTAAATCCCAAATCTGTAAGTAAGGAGTCGTTAACTTCAAGACAAAGTGCTTTGATTTTTGGCATCCTTTCGAGGGCTAGAGCAATAGCAACGAGATCCCTTCCAGCTGAACGATTGTATGAGAGTTGAGTTGCTAGCCTTTCCATATCTCTTAAGCCTTTGAGAGCTTGTCGCAACTCATCTAATCTTCTGGAAGACCTTGCCAATGCAGCAACAGAATCTTGTCTAGATTCAATATCTGATTTTACTGCAAGAGGCCTGAGTAGCCATTCTTTGAGTTTCCTCCTTCCCATTGATGTTTTGCAATTGTCAATCGAACCAAGTAATGAGCCCTCTTTTTCTCCAGATAGTGTTTGAATCAGTTCTAAGTTCCGAAGAGTAGTTTGATCGATTATCATACTCCCCTCTGGCCTGATTATCTCTACTTCTCTAACATCGAGCGCGTCAACAATATGCATTGATGCAATATAATCAGCCGCAAGTCCAGCGGCGTCCATCGCAAGTGGAGAATCCCCTAGATCGATATGACCAAGGTCGGCCACTTCGAGAATTGATTTTAGCGCTTTTTCTCCTTTCTTTCGAGATGATGAGTGTTGCGAATAGGTTACACCATCAAGTTGAGATAGTATACTTCGCATCTCATCTCTATCAGCATCCCTGGGAGAAAAGACCAATTCCCTTGGGTTACTTCTCAATAAGTCGTCCAGTAATCTAGACCACATTTCTTTCCCACGGTGTTCAACAGTCCATACGTAACCTGTTGATGCATCAAGAACTGCTAAACCTATGCCCTCTGATTTCACACATACTGCAGCTAGATTTGCAACATCATCAATTCCAATTAGGCTTTCCTCATAAAGAGAACCCGGTGTGTAAACTCTAGTTACAACCCGCTCCAATAGTTTCGCTCCTGGTCTAAGAGATTCTTCCTGCTCTGCAACACAGACTTTGAACCCTGCCTGAAGCATATTTCGCAGGTTGTCTTCAAGGGCATGCCAAGGAAAACCTGCCATCGGAATTGGCTCTGATGCTTTTTTATCTCTGCTGGTTAAGGATAAACCAAGAACCTCAGAAGTTACAACAGCGTCTTCGTGAAACTGCTCATAGAAGTCTCCCATTCTGAAGAACAGTATTGAATCAGGGTGTTCGGTTTTAATGTCCATATACTGGTCCATCATACCCCTTTTCGCCATCAGAACACTTCCTTAGCTTGCGCTAGGGTACGGCCACAGTCTAGGGGGTTCGTAAATGATACCCTTGAAAAAAGAAAAAATATTTGATTCTAAGACTAAAATCAGAATACTTCTCCTTTGCGTATTGCATCAGAAATATTCCATAACATTGTGCCTATCACAATCATAGATACTAGGATAAAACCAAGATCTAAAATTCCACGGATACTTGTAAAACTTTGTCTAGCATTACTGTCTATAGTAATCGCTTTTGGGTTATCTGAAGAATCAGAGCCGTGAATTGAAATCATTCCCTCATCATCACAAACAACAAACGCCGGCATTAACGGCATTGGATCTGGTAACTTCTCTGTTTCAACAGCGCCATCTGAAATTATTGCTACCGTCCGAGAGCCAATACCGCTGAATAACCAAACATCACCGTTTTTATCTCCGATTGCTGAATAGCTACCCAAACCATGTGCATATTTCGCATCTCCAGAGATAGAGATTGTATCGCTGGTTCCTGTTGCTAAAAATCCATTATCAGTCTCAAATATACCATGTATTCTTCCTTCATCCCCTGTATGAATTAAATTAATTATCGGATCAGATTGACCGTCCCATTCCACTGAAATAACCAATTCAAACAACGGGGGAGATGCTGGATTTGTTCCAAGCCAATTGGGCGGTGCTTTCCATGCACCTCCTACTAGCCATCCACTTTCTGTTGGGATTATGACATCGAGGTCCAACTCTCCGTTTCCATCAAAAATGATCGCAGAATCCTTTGAGTCATGTAGATTTAATGCGATATTGTTACTTGTTCCATCTTGGACTATCATTAACAACGCCGGGTTAGAGGATGAAGACCCTTCGATTGAGTCCAACTCGTTAGCAGAAATTTCTGTTACCGTCATATCTGAGTTTGTTGTTAATTTGCACCATGTATTATCGCAAAGCGGGTTTCCATCCTCAATGAAACTGACTCCAGAGTCTGCTGTGCAGGCATAAGTAAATTCATTGTATTCAGATAAACAAGTTACTGAACTCTCATCTATTCCTGCGAATTTTGAATCCAGTTGAATGCCGGTATCATTTTCAAACAGAACGAGGTCTCCAGCTGAATCTTTTACAATACCATCAACATTGATTACACTACCATCTCTGACACCTGATAAATCATTGGACCAGTCTAATACCACAGATCCAAGAATTATGATTAAAGTGAACCCAAAAAATGCAAGCCACTGGTGCTCAGACTCTTGCTCAAGAAGTCTTTTCCACCTCGACATTACCACTCCGAAGCGTAGTTAATCAATGACCTTTACCCTAAATTCATCTATATTATTCTAATCGGCATGGTCAAATAGGGAAGGTCGGTCCCAAACTCGCCCGGAGGCATCAATTATGGCACGCAAGCCCGCAAAGATGTATCGCAGACTAAAAGGCCCTGCTTACACCAGACGGAAGTATATCGGTGGTGTGCCAAATAACAGGATTATGCAGTTCCATGTAGGAAACCGTCGCGCTGCTGAAACTGGTCAATTCCTAATGGAGATGAACCTCATAGCTGATGAATCTTGTCAAATCAGGCACACTGCACTGGAGGCTGCTCGTGTTATCTCAAACTCAACAATCAGAAAAGCCGCAGGGGCAATGAACTATGCGCTGCGAATACACACATATCCTCATCATGTATTGAGAGAAAACAAACAAGCAACTGGAGCTGGTGCTGATCGTGTTTCTCAGGGAATGCGATGTGCATTTGGTAAAAATGTAGGCACAGCAGCTAGAGTAAAGCGTGGTCAGAGAGTTATCTCACTACAATTTACACCAGAATTCTACTTAGTCGCAAAGGATGCTCTCAGGAAGGCTAGTATGAAATTCCCAACACCTTGCACTGCAAAACTAATCCGTGGACACGAACATGTCAAGGGACTAGTTTGAAGCAATTTTGCATAGGCAAATTATCAAAACCATATGATAAAATGTTGAATTAGGGTTCTTAGAACCGGCTTATTCATCAATGGCCAACATCAGGAACAAACAAGGAGAGGTAAGACTTGAGGATTGCAGTTCTTATCGAAGAAAAATGCAAGCCAAAAAGTGATGCATATGATTACCTCAAGAAATGGGCGGGGTCGTGTGGTGGCGATTGTATACAAATGAATGGTGATAAGTTCAAAATTCTTGAAAGTGCTTGTCCACCTTGCTTCATAAGAGCAAAACATTGCCCAGGAGGAGCTGTTGTAGTAATTAACTTACCAGCAGAATTGAAAACCGATATGATACACAGATATTCACTTAATGGGTTTAGGCTGTTTAAACTGCCTACTCCTTCAAAAGAATCAGTGGTTGGAATTTTGGGCCCTAACGGGATGGGAAAGTCTACTGCATTTAACATACTCAATGGCTCTATTACTCCAAATCTTGGAAATTTCGAGGCTGATGAAGTGTGGTGGGAAGATGTCATTGAGAGTCTACCAAGAGGAGAGCTGAGAGATTTTCTTGTTGATGTCAGTAATTCAAAAGTTACTGTTGCATTGAAGCCACAATATGTGGACAATATACCTAAGGCTGTTAAGGGCAGAGTTGGTAATCTACTATCCTCTGTTGACGAGAGAGGTATCTATGAAGAAATGGTAGACAAGTTAGGTATCGATCACCTACTGGAGAGAAATCTATCTCAGCTGTCTGGAGGAGAATTGCAACGTGTAGCTATCTGTGCAACTTTGTTAAAAGATGCAGACGTATACTTCTTTGACGAGCCTTCATCGTATCTGGACATACATGAGAGAATGCGGATTGTAAAAATAATACAAGAACTAGCTGAAACCTCAAGAGTGATTGTTATCGAGCACGACCTTGCTGTACTGGATGTTTTGGCTGATTTAGTTCACATAGTATACGGACAAAAAGGAGCATTTGGAATATTCACTCCTGCACGAACGACAAGGCAGGCAATCAATGCATACTTGGATGGGTTCTTAGTCGAACAAAACGTAAGAATACGTGATAAGCCTATAAAATTCCAAACCCATACTGACAGATATGTTGCCTCTGGTGGAGAGGGGAGTGACATAGGTCATCCAGTTGTTCACTGGGGAGAACTAGAGAAGAAACTTGGGGATTTTACGCTTACAACTGCTGAAGGCAAGGTCCATCAATCAGAGGTTGTAGGAGTAGTAGGTCCAAATGGAACAGGAAAATCCACAATGGTGAAAATATTAGCTGGTGAATTAGAATATGATGGAGGATGGGTTACTGCCGATGCCTCAATATCATACAAACCTCAACACATTGATACTGATATGGACTGCACAGTTCAGACCTGGTTAGATTCGGAAATAGGCACTACATGGCGTAGCGGAGAATACAACGTAAACGTGATTCGTGCTCTTGGAGTTGACGATTTATTGACAAAAGATGTTAGCAACCTGTCAGGAGGGGAAGCTCAAGCCGTTTCCATTGCAATTTGCTTAGGTAGAGATGCTGATTTGTATCTACTTGACGAGCCAAGTGCCCACTTAGATGCTAATGCTCGTATGGAAGCTGCAAAAGCAATTCGTAGGACGATGGAAGCAAATGAAAAAGCAGCATTTGTTATCGATCATGACGTTTATTTCATTGACATTGTTTCAGATACTCTACTTGTATTTGAGGGAGAGGGAGGTAAAAATGGTAATGCTGAAGGCCCTTTCAATCTAAGAGAAGGTATGAACAGATTCCTTGGGGATGTTGATGTTACTTTCAGACGTGACCATGATTCTGGAAGACCTAGGATAAACAAATCTTTGAGCAGGAAAGATAGAGAGCAAAGAGCGAAAGGTGATTATTACTCATTTGATTCCTGAGGTGTTTTAATGCCAGCCCAGATTCCCCCTGAAAGTCAACAAATTGGTAGAGCCAGAGGAAGACTTTCTGCTTCATCTTTGACAACGTTTCTGAGATGCGAAAAACAGTGGTTCTTGAACTACAGGGTTGGACTTAGAGGTCCATCCTCGCCCAGACAGATAATGGGAACAAAGGTAGAGGAAGCACTGTGTTCGATAATTATGCACAGAGCACCAAAAGTTGACAGTTTAGAAGAACTGGAAGAATGGGCTCTTGGATTAGTCGAAGAACATGCAGAGAACGCTTTGAATGATGGCAAAAAAGCGTTTGATTCTGCTTTGTGGTCAACAGGAAATTTTGATAATTTATTTGATGTTGATATTGTTTCAAAGCTTCTTAGAAATGGATTATCATTACTACTTGAAGAAGTCAAAGAGTGCTATGCTGCCGGTGGTGGTGAGCACGAATTTGAGATACCAGCGCCTTGCTGGGACAATCCACCTCATTTCACTCAGCCTGACAAAGCAAACAGCATGATAAAATGGAAAGATGAACCTCACGAATTCAGTGATAACATAACATGGCAGGATGCATGGGAAATTGCTAGACCTTGGGTAAAAGATCCACGCAATCCAGAGCCTCAAAGAATGTATCATCCAGACAAATGGGCTGCCGGAGAGTGTGACCTTGTTTTTAGATGGGATGGAAAAGTTAGAATTGTTGACATTAAATTAGGAGATGGGCAAGGTAAATTTGCTGCAAGTCTCGACACCCAACTCAACTTCTATGCATGGCTGTGGAATGAGACGCACCAGAGTAAGTGTGAGGCCCTTGAAGGATGGTATATGACCAACGGTTACAGAAAATTAGTTGAATTAAAGCCCCTCTCTACTCAAGAATACTTAGATTACCATAATGCTATGAAGAATTGGAGCGATTCTCCAACTATCCCTCTTGCCTCGCCATGTAATGGAGAGCAAGGTGGATGTTATTGGTGTTCAATGAAGAACCTCCCCTACAAAGTTCCAGAGATTACAGCCCCTGCTGAAAAGCTATCTTCAATTCCGTCAAGGGTCAATGTAAGTGGTAAGTTACAAGGCGCATGGGGTCCTTTGCCAAACCATTACGGAGAACTGGTTTTAGGTGCAATGATCAAGTCCGGACAAAAAATGGTAACCCTTGAAGAAGCTCAACCGGGATCATACCCTGCAATGCATGATTCACCACAGGATGATGTAGTCGTTACTGGTGCTCTACCTGGTGTATGGAGAGGGCAACCAAGACTTTACTTGGATGAGAATTCCTCAATCGATACTAATTCTGACCTAGAGTTGACTAGGATGGGGATGCTGAGAACTAAAGCCAATGTTGAGGGAGTAATTTTGTCATGCTCGAAAAGAGACGGTAAGAGGTCTGATGGAAGGCCTTGGTCAATGATGTCATTCCACTTGTGGGACGGAAAAGCAGTTGCCGAAGTTGTTGCTTTTGGCTCAGCGATAAATGGCACCATGCTATCATTAAAGCCCGGTATGAAAGTAAAACTCACATCCGCTGAATTAGGTTGGAGAGAAGGATTGGTCCAGTTAAGAATTGATTCGCGAACTACACGAATAGAGATCAAGGATTAGCCATTTTTCAATCAAAAATATTGGCCTCACAATTAGAGCTATTTTTCTGCAGGGAAATTAGAATAGTTCACGTAGATTTATCTCTATACTCTTTGGAGTATTGTCATCAATATCTTCTTGACTTGATTGTTCACTATCTTGCTCTACACCAACCGCAAGTGGCTTTTCTCCAGACTTTTTGTTAACATTAATCACTAGTAACAATATTGCGATAAATATAGTTAAACAGCCAAATACTATTACTTCCTCACCATCACTAGAACTTGAGTAGGAATCATCGTCATCATCGTCATAGTAAGTAGGTGGGTAATATGGATCATAGTAGTAGTCCGAGCCTCCGTTGTTGGCGTTGTTATTGTTATCAAAAGTGCAACTAGCATCATAAGTTGTTGCAAAAGGATTGTAATTTGTTGCAGATTCAATCGTACATCCGAGAATTACCTCTAGGTCATTGTAAAAAAACCAATGGTAAATTCCAGCGTTATATCCTGATACAGAGTGTAAAATATAAGGTCCATTGTTATGCCAATCTAAACCATCAACGATACCGCAATAATTAGAGCGATAAGTAATCGTTGGGAGACCTTCACAAGAAACTGGGCGTAAGGCTCCAATCCTATCAACCATAGACCCATCATTAGCGTCTTGGACTACTACTGCCGATGCATGATCTCCAGTATTGAAATATGAGGTTGCAATCCTCTGAGAATCGGGGGACCAAACAATACCCGTACAGCTGCTAAAGCGGTCATAAGTTATTTTCCACAACAACACTCCGTCGTTTACTCTTGACAAATATGACTCTCCGAAATGGGAACAATATGCTAGTCTTGTTCCGTCAGGGGAAAAAGAAACAGATGAGATAAAGTTGAGCCCGTCGCTATTGGAAGAATAATCGAGTTGAATGTTTCTAATTTCATTTTGTGTATTTACATTGTATATGTAAACTGTATCACCTATTGTAGCAGCTAGTTTTAGTCCATCAGGGCTCCATGAGACCGAATTATGCCAATCCATATAATTGAGAGAGGATACATTCCATAACTCCTCACCACTAGTTGAATTATAGATTGCTGTAACTTTATCATATGCTACCGCAATCATACTACCATCGGGGCTGTATTCTATCTCCCCACCAAAATGTGTTCCAACTTCTAATGCAATATATGAGTAATTTTCAACACCGAAGGTGTATGTAATAATCCATGATTTAATGATGTCTGTTGTGGATCTTGCGTTCATTATAATCGAGATGTTGTTTCCATCAGGAGACCAATCTAGGTCAAACACATCCCAAGTCGATGAGAAACTAAAACTGTCAACCACAGTTCGAAGTGAAGTATTCCAGACATATATTGTATTACTATGTAATGTTGCATACCTAGTCCCGTCTGGACTAAATTTACTACTAATTACATCCCCTGTGGTTGAGTATTCATCGAATAATTGGAAACTTCCCCCTGTATAATCTAGATAAGTGCAAGAACCATCATCAATTGTTGCTGATGGATTATAATTGATTGCAGCAATATCAGAGCAACCATTCTCCTCAATTTCATCCAGTATGCCGTTGCCGTCTCTATCATCATCAAACAAATCTAAAATTCCATCATTGTCTAAGTCAAAGTCACAAGAGCCATCATTTTCTGTGGCATTTGAATCGAAATTGTTAGCAAGTTCGTTCGTGCACCCATATACCTCATTTACGTTCAATACTCCATCTCCATCAGTGTCATTGTCATCGACATCTAAAATCCCATCATCATCTAAATCATAATCACAAGAGCCATCTTCATCTGTTGCAAGTTGGTTGAAGTTGTTTGCAGTAGAGTTCGTGCACCCCTCAACTTCGTTACCATCAAGCACTCCATCATCGTCTAAATCATAATCACAAATCCCGTCCTCTGTTGCATTAGGATTGTAGTTGTTAGCGATTGAATCTTTACACCCAACAATCTCGTCAATATCTAGAACCCCATCGTTATCTAAATCATAATCACAACTTCCATCATCATCGGTTGCATTAACGTCGAAATTGTTGGCCGTAGAGTTTGTGCATCCTCCTATTTCATCAGCGTCTAAAACACCATCATCGTCCAAGTCAAAGTCACAGCTTCCATCGTCATCTGTTGCATTGACATCGAAATTGTTGGCCGTAGAATTCGTACAGCCATCTACTTCGTCGATATCTAAAACACCGTCATCATCCAAATCAAAATCGCAACTGTGATCATCTATTCCAGCCCCATTGTCGAAATTATTTGCAAGCTGATCTGTGCAGCCCAAAATAGGCGGGACCATGACCTGCCACACTCTACTAGCTCCAGCTGTCCATGGGTTTGTGTCGTCTGCATCATATGCTCCAGCACTCAAGTTGTCCAAAGTGGAGTTAACAATCGGTCTAAAATCAAAATTTCTGGGATCGACAAGCATAGACTCTACTGACCCATTTTCTACGTCATAACCGTTGTAATTGCTGAGATAAGTTCCCGGTACTGGGTTCGATGTATAGTCACTTGACCTGTGAGCAGCGATGGTATCCGCAGCATTGTTGGCTGTTGTAGAATTCTCGTTCCCTGCACCGTTCTCGAATAATACAATAATCTGATTTTTTGTCAAACCACTATCGTTACCAAACACAGTGTTGTTGTGAGTGTGATGGTAATTTCCCTTTACCATAATTCCTGTCTTAATGTCCCAAAGGACGTTGTGATGAACAGATGCATTATTCCCAGTATTGGTTCCACCAGCAGGCCCGTCCATCCTTATTCCATACTTCGCAGTATTGTATATCCAGTTGTAAGCCACCTCTGCACCGGCTTGCTCAGCCATCATCATCTGCATTACTGCACCATCGCTTTGGATAAATCCGGTTTGAGTTATTTTATTGAAGAAAAATTGTGGTGAATCACCTATACTAACAGTCGCTGAAGCTCCTGTTTTTCTGATAGTGTTGTTGGAGAATGTGTTATCCTTACCACCATCAAATATTGTGACCATTAATCCGGGTAAATCAGATGCAGACCAGTCTATAAATTCGAAATGTGAATTGTTGATTGTATTATTGTGTGATTGGAGTGCTGCACCGTGAAACTCGATTGCTGAGCCGTCTGTATGAGCAAATGAGGAGTTGTCAATTAGGCAATTCGAACACCTATCCATTCTAGAAACCCAGCGCTCTTCAACATCTTCACCAGCTATACCAAGCCCCCTCTTAGATGTGCTAGGATACATCAAATCTGAATCAACGACAGAACATCCATCACACTGGTGTGACCTAAATGTTGTTGCGAAGAATTCCAAACCTTGTAAAGAGACATTATCGCTATTAGTTATATTAAATGCGAAGGCTTGAGTCTTTACCCTTATGTCAATATCATTTGGATTACTTCCATTGGCGAATAACATATGCAATCTATCTGTAGTAGAGTTTATCCACCATTCTCCCTCAACATCAATCAATTCTCTCTTGCCTTCCAGGAAGTAGTGGTGGTGTTTGTTTTTCCACGTTGGAACTGTATCATAAAAGAATGTCGAGTTGTTAGCGTCATAGTCATTTACAAAACGACTGTATGTTCTAAATGAGCCTACATTAAGGATTGCAATAGCACCAACTGGGTCGATTCCACTATCAACTAACCCATTGCTAGCATTCGAGGTTCCACCTGAATCTTGCATGGCTCCGTTTGAATATTGACCCCCCTGTCCAATTGTTCCATGTGCCCAATTATTTTCTTGATCTAACACTGAATAATCACTAAAATTCGCATTAGGCCAACGAGCGGGAACTTGTTGCTGGTAATCCTTGAAAACCTGCCATGCATCTATTCCTAAATCGACCTCGTGAATGCCGTCAGATGATTGATTCCATACACCACCCAAATCATTGGTAATGCTTCGTGTTCCATCGAATACAACACGATTGTTGACTGCAGACCTTACCGTAAGGTTCTGAAACCCGTCGATCATAATCGATTCATGATAAACACCTTCATACACAACGATTTCTTGGTTATCGGATGACAGAGATACTGCTTTAGTTACACTGGCAAGAGGGCATTGTGCCGAACCAGAGTGTGAATCATTTCCAAGTTGATTATCTACATGAATTGAACTTGAATTGTTGATAGTTTGATTATCACAATCTGTTGCCGATAGTTTACTATGTAAATCCAAATTTAATTCCACTCTTTGACCTGCTAGATTCATACCAATTGTAGAAAAAAGCATCAATACTACCATTGCAATAGCTGCGGTATTCTTGGCCATAGTTCTCTCAATTTGATTTAATTTATAATATTAAACCCGTTTTGAAAATACTGTTTGAAATCGTGCAATCATTGCAACTCTATTCAATGATAATTTCAACACTCGTCCACCAACCATCATAGACGTTAGTTCCCTCAGGATTACCAATCGTTAACATTAGGTAACTGTAATTTGAATGGCTGTCTGAAGACCAGTTTATTGTCGTATCAAAATGTCCTGTTGCATTTGGCTGTACCATCCTGTAATCCCAATTTTCAGATTCGCTTTCATACATTCCAATAACTAAGGTGTGCCCCTCAATCAAAACTCTACCCTCTAGATTGTAATCTGTATCCAAGTCTACTACGGAGCATGGTATGTAACTGAATAATTCAACTCCTCTAAAGTAAAACAAATCCAAAGGACAATCCGAATATTCAAGCCCAAAAAAGAAGCTGTTATTGGTGTTTTCAGATATTACATTAAGACCTGCAAAAGGAACTCCTCCAGACAGGTTTCTTAATTCTTCAAATAAGATCATTACCGAATCTCCTAATCCAAATCCATTGGTTACTTCAAGATGCAAATGCGCTTCTGTGCTGTATCCTGTGTTCCCAATCTTGCCTATTTGGTGGCCAGCACCAACTGAATCACCAACCTCAACTTCTACTGAATATTGCTGAAGATGCAAGTAGTATGAAAAAGTGAAATCTCCGTGGTCAATGATAACGTAATTTCCGTGTGTACAGTCTTCAATAGAAATATTCTCTTCGATGCAGTTGATATCAGAATCTTCCTTGATGGCCTTTATTTTACCCTCTCTAAAGGCTACCACAGGTATCCCTTCATTCATTATGAAATCAACAGAGTACATTGAATCACCTTGATGTGTGAACCCGCCCATGTATGATTGACCAATGCTAACATTTGTGCCATTGATGAATGGAATATATCCCCACATGGAATTTCTACTCACACATTCTTCAAAGAATAAGTAAGTTGTAACACTATTACACTGAGTCATTGAATCATTTAATTCAATTATCTCTAGAATTAATTCTTGAACCGTTGAGTTCGTTTGATTCCAGCCCTCTAGATATGGTTCTATAGACATATTAGTTTCATTCCAGCCCTCTAAATATAAGTCAAGAGTTGTGTTTGTTGATCCCCAAGCTAAAAGATATGAGTCAAGTGTATAATTGGTAGAATCCCATCCAGTTATCAAGTCAGAGATTATCATCCCTGCTTGAGAAAGAATAGACTGATTCTCTGCTAAAGAAACCTCTAGGTAGTCGATTGTTTCATTAGCAAATTCTAGTAATATTAGTGTATCAACTAACGTATTATTAGACTCGTTCAGCATCAGCAACAATGAATCTCGGTATTCCTCTGCATAGAAAATCGATTCTTGTAAGTACGAAATGTGCATTGTAGCATCAGAAATTGCATCCTCTAACCCATCAACGGTCCCTTGGTAGGATGAAATTTGAGTCTCAAGATTAGCAATTGTCTGATTTTTCATATTGATTTCTTCTTCTAATTTACTTATTTGATCGGAATAATCTATCGAATCATCATCATTTCCTATGCAGCCAGATAGTGAACTGCCTATCAAAAACAGAGCAAATAGTGCTCCGTGAATGTTTTTCATATGCTGATGAGTTTGAGCCAGGTTATTCAACAAAGTGGTAAAGCGCCGAGAGGGAGATTTGAACTCCCGCGTCCAAGGGACAGTGGATTTCGAATCCACCGCAATACCGGGCTATGCGATCTCGGCTGACAAGCCGCCCACCTGCACGACCATCATAAGAGTGATGTCACTCGGGTGAAGCAATGAAGGTTGCACTGAAGGGCCATGAGCACGACCATGTGATTGAAATGACACCAGGCTCAACAATTAAGCAAGCATTGGATATGATTGGGATACATCC
Source organism: Methanobacteriota archaeon (assembly GCA_002710015.1). Lineage (GTDB taxonomy): Archaea > Thermoplasmatota > Poseidoniia > Poseidoniales > Poseidoniaceae > MGIIa-K1. Next base: position 90,915 of record PAOW01000020.1, read on the forward strand.
CTCAACAGTTATTGTAAGTCACAATGATATTGTCCTACCACACACTACAAAACTAAACTCAGATGTGAAATTAGACCTAACTATCGTCAGCTCAGGTGGCTGATTACATGTATATTGAGTTGGGAGACTCAGACAAATCAGATACGTAGTCCTCGACTTTACCAGTGTGCATCTGTTGAAGCTTCTGGACAAGCCTCTCTGTTGCATCGATAGGGACGGGGAGGGATAGATTCCACCAGTTTCGCACTCTTTCAAGCAGTAATTGGGCTGCTACCGGATCAGCTGAAGTGCCAACAGTGGTTGCGATTATGCAACATGTTTTCACATCCCTTAGGGGGCCAAGTGCTGTAATTAATGCAGCCAAACCTATGACTCCTGACTTTGGTTCGTCCCTTCTGACATCAACTCCCTTTGACTCTAATTCAATTCTATATGAAGGAGTGGTAGTGATGGTAAATACCTCTTTTCTTTCCGCATCTGAAGACATACCTGCGAATACAATTACTTCTCCTCCTTTGAATATATCTAGGATGGAGATTGCAACCTCATGCTGTCCTTCGGGAGTCATAGGTTGTGCATCTCCAGTCAAAGTGTAAATTGGCTTTTCATCAACAAATATACGCGATAGCAAAATGTTAGGGGGTTGTAGTAACCCATCATCATCTAACTTCGCAAGAGGAGGCAAGGATGGGTGGATTATTCTTGCAATAGGCTCGGCATCGAGTTCAGCATTTAGGGCATCAATTGCAAGTTTTCCTACATCTCCGACCCCCGGCATTGCGACTAATAGTAAATCGCAAGCCGTTTGGGGCTGAGAAATCCAATCGATGAGCACACCCATATCAGGCCAGCGTATTTTGACGCGGTATAATGATTCGCATCATTCTTCTTCTGAGGATGTCAAAGTTGGAAGTGTTTCGGCCCAACCATCTTCCTCTACTCCTTCGATTTTTCTACGAATATGGGCGTGTTTATCTTCAGGAGACCATTTCATGGGAGCCGCTGCTTGAGGAACGCCATCACATTCTTTGCATTCTCTGGTAAGTAAGTAAGCACCACATTTCTTGCATTTCTGCATTAGTTGCCGTGCCATATCAATCCCTCTCAGCCTCAGCTGAACCACCGGCAGCATGTATTAAGTCAATACAAGCTTTAGTTGCNTTAGTCCAACCATCCTCTGCGGTTTTGAAATCAGGAGCCTTCAAATCAATTCTGTATGATGGNGCACCATCATAATGGCATGTTACAATCAGTTCTGAACCAGCATCAGAAACGCTCTCAGCAGCAAGTAATCCATCACGTATCACTTCTATTCCATCAGTGCTATCTACGCTTAATAGGAACCTTCCTCGAATCTCAACTGTATCTGGAATTATGTTTTTTACAGCCATCTCAATAAATGGAGGGATCCAATCACCCACAAAACCAACATCTGTCAAGGATTCTGGAGTTTTGGCAGCTTCTTCGAATGCTCCATAAAGAGTTGCATATGATTCAGTAAGTTCCATCTGAATCTCACTATGCTCTTCGCTCGACCAACCAACTTGCTCACTGAGTACCTTGAGAAGTTGCTTCGCCCTTTCCTCATTTTTCCATTCAGCTAACCGGTCTCGCTTTCTTTCTTCACTTACTGACTTTAGGGATAATTCAAGTGATTGATTATCGTTTCTTGTCCTGAGAACTTTGCATATGAGCCTCTGTCCAGGTCGAACGAATGCACGAATATTTTTGACCCAACCACTAGCGATTTCTCCAATGAAGATGAAGCCTTCAATGCCCTCATATTCATCGAGATTTACATAGGCACCGTTTTGTTTTACCTCTCTTACAACAGCAACGACTAGTTCACCTTCAGAAGGCCCGCCTTCTAGTAGATTTTTGGGCATGGAGGTCGAACCTCCATTCACTCAAGGGCCTCAACGACATCACAGCCGACCAACTGGGCCTTGCCTCCAGCAGGATTTGTCAGTGTTGAACCACACACTGTGCAGATAATGGTAGTGGTTGCTTTTGAGAAGATAATGCTCTCAGCCGAGCAGTCTCTGCATGATACTTTGAAGAATAATGATGTCATATTTTCACCTAGTTGTCAACCAATTCGAATTTCTTAGCTCTCTGGCAAGGAGCATAATGTGCTTTTCCGGTTTCGGTGCACCTGAATAAGATGTTTACACGCTTTGTGGGTTTTTCTCGTCCATCTGGCTTTGGTCTAGGGAAACCACGGTATCCTGCCATGACCCTGCGGAATCTCCTCTGACCCCACTTTAGTTCGCTTGCGCGCTTCTTCTTTACACGCTCTACGGTGTGCATTGTATGCTTACCAGCACTTGGGCTGTATCTTTTTACTTGACGTGGCATCTTTACCATGTTCTCACCTTGAGCATTCGGCCCACTAGCGTCCTCTATTTAGTGGTGACGGAGTGTTTCAAAACACAAAACATGCCACTGAGTGCTAAAATACCGGTGATGTTCATAAATCTCGTCGTTGCCGAAGTAACATGGATTCAATGCTAGATGCTGCGATTTGGTTTTGGATTCCTATGCTTTTAATTCCTCTAGGGCTTTGGTTTTCTATCAGTGGGAAGGCAAAAGTGCTTGGTAACGTAGTTTCCATTCTGGGCTTGGCTTTGGTAATGGCTTCTTCTTGGACCGTGCCAAATTCTGATTCATCTGCTGCAGGCCATCTGCTATTGTGGATTACAGCGCCAACAATTCTTCTTTGCTACGGCATGCATGGAGCAATCTTTGGTGGGAATGTGCCAGTTGGTAGACTAGATCCAAGTGCTAGGTATAGTGGATATGGAGCAGTATTTCTTTCCTTACTTATCTTGTGCTTAATGCACTGGAGTAGCTTAACACCGTTGTGGAGAAATGAAGAAATCAACCCATACTGGATTGTTTTTTGGCCGACATTTTTGTTATTTTCAACATCTCTTCTGTCCCTCGCAGCATTGGCCTTGGTAAGTTATGGGGAAGACCGTGGCCCGGAGGCTGTTAAGTTAGCTGCGTTTTCAGTTTTGATGGCGGGAATCGCTATTGCAGGGATTACATTTGACGGAAACAAGATTGCGGCCGAGCAATTTCAAGATTACCTTTGGTTGGCCGCTGCTGATATTTTTGGGTCTCTGATTGGCGCCACTATTGCTCTGGGAGTTTTTGCAGCGGTAATTTGGGGGCACGAGAAATCTCTACCGGTTCCAAGCAACACTGAACCACCAACTAATGACGAAATCAAACACGTAGTTAATTTGGCAAAAAAACACATAGTAGGTGAAGAAGAATGAAGCGCAAGAATGTATCATGGAAATTGATGGTGCTTGCTGCACTGCTTCCTATACTAGTAGTGATCTCAATCAATGTATCACTTGGTGATGAGCTTCATCATGAATCTTTCAAAAGATTCGGAAATGCAATACTCACATCATATGTTTTGGTGGGAATAATTCTAGTTGGAAATCTGTTTTTCTATGCCGACTCTAGGCATAGACCATTTGCTCCTCTAATAGGAATGGTCTGTGCCATCGCTATTGGGTTAGCCGTAGCATGGGCACTTATATCAAAAGAAAACTTGCTTCTTGAACAGAATAGTGGTTTAAGGGCTCAAATGCTGATGAATATTGTTCATACAATAGTCATTGGTACTGCGATGGCACTAGCGTCAGTTTTAGCGGTAGGTTCAACTTTTACAATGATTACAGGACGTAAAAGAAAACGATTATTCCTGCACGAAGAAGAATAATCTCTGTCCGTGGGTTTCATAAAGGGTGGGCCGGTGGCCGTGCCGTTAGGTGATATCATGTCGAAGGGCACACCCTCCATGGGTAAGAGACAAAAAACCACTCACATCAGGTGCCGAAGATGTGGTAAGAATTCGTATCACAAGCAAAAAGCATACTGCGCAGCTTGCGGTTATGGCGCTACTGCGAAGATGCGTTCATACAGTTGGTCAAAGAAAACTCACCGTCCTTGAACCCCCGGTTGTAGGGAAATGGCTGTAAAGCGCCTGTGTTTAGACTCTTACAGGCGAGACAGATGTGTGGGATAATCGGTCTCGTTGGTAGACAGGGATGTCACATCAACCAACTACTATATGATGGTCTTACGGTCCTCCAGCATAGAGGTCAAGATGCTGCTGGCATCATGACTGAGAATGATGGAAAATATCACCTCAGAAAGTCCAACGGATTAGTTAAAGATGTATTTTACAAAAGACATATGCAAAATTTAGTCGGATCTATTGGCATAGGACACGTGAGATATCCGACAGCAGGTTCATCCTCCGCTGCAGAAGCACAACCCTTCTATGTGAACTACCCGTTCGGAATATCATTAGCACATAATGGAAATCTGACTAATGCTGAAGAAATTAAATCTCTACTAACCAACAAGCACAGAAGGCATGTAAATACTACATCAGATTCTGAGCTCCTGCTAAACTTGCTTGCAATGGAGTTGCACTCAAGAACACATAACTTGAATATCGACGGAGAATTACATGTAGATGTAAATACAATTTTTTCGGCCGTAGAAGCAACTCACAAGCAGATAACAGGCGGATATGCTTGTGTTTCTCTAATTTCTCGCTATGGCATTCTTGCCTTCAGAGATCCCAACGGAATACGCCCACTAATCTATGGCAGTCGAGAGATTGAAGGGGAAACAGAGTGGATTGTTGCTAGTGAATCAGTAGCCATTCACGCACTTGGGTTTGAAGTCATTGGAGATGTAAAGCCTGGTGAAGCGATCTTCATTACTTCTACCGGACAGATATTTACAAAACAATGTGCAGAGGTCATTAACCACTCACCCTGCATCTTTGAACAAGTCTACCTTTCCAGACCTGACTCAATAATTGATGGAATTTCAGTTTATCAAGCGAGATTAAATCAGGGTCAAAGGTTAGCAGAGAGAATTTTGGAAAAATACCCTGACCATGATATTGATGCAGTTATTCCTGTGCCAGATTCTGGCAGATATGCAGCATTGCAGATGGCTAGTGCGTTGAATGTTGAATACAGAGAAGGTTTCGTAAAAAACAGGTATATTGGAAGGACATTTATCATGCCCGGGCAAGCCATCAGAAAGAAGTCGGTTCGCAGAAAATTAAATGCTATTCCTCACGAGTTCGAAGGAAAAAATGTATTATTAGTCGACGATTCAATTGTCAGAGGTAATACATCAGCACAGATTGTAGAGATGGCAAGAGAGGTCGGAGCCAACAAGGTATATTTCGCATCAGCAGCACCTCCAGTAAGATACCCCAACGTATATGGAATCGATATGCCGGCTGTATCTGAATTCATTGCAAACGGAAGAACAGTAGAAGAAATATGTGAAGAAATCGGTGCAGACGAATTATTCTATCAAACACTAGAAGATCTTGTTGAAGTTACTAGCACAAATGGTGAACAATCTTGGGACACAAGTTGCTTTAGTGGTGAATATGTGACTGGTGACGTTACCAGTGACTACCTAGAAAAATTGGAAAAGGCAAGAAATGATGCGGCGAAATCATCCAACAATGTGAATGAAGGAATGATTGGATTACATAATGACGAATAACTTAGATTGACATTCCCATTTTCATATTGAATATAATCCAAATTTTAGCGCGAATCTCATCTACAACCTACCCTTACGGTAACTTTGATGCTGACTGTCCCTGTGCTGAAAAAATTCCCTACCGATGCTAAGGTAACTGCACTCTCAAGTGGTCTGAATTTGTCATACGGCCAAACAAATGGAAGGTTAGTAATTGGAGATGAAAAGTTTGAGATTTCATCCATAACTAGTATGTTTGAGTTTCCAAATGGCGACTTAATAGTTGGCACCACCGATGGTTTGCACACCTATCGAAACAGCGAAGAAATACAACAAACAGAATTTGAAACCGGTGTTGAGAAGATAGTTGGTATGGAAAATTGTGCAGTAATAGTAGATGGTTTAGGGCGTGCTTCTATATTGGACTCAGATGGAGATTTTAGTGTTATTAATGAGAGCTCTGTACTTTTTGCAAGTTTGGGTAAGAGCATTGCAATAGCCACCGAAGCAGGTCAAGTAAGCATATACTCACAAGATGGTCAAAAAGAATGGGAACGCCCTCCAAGAGGAGAGGTAGGAGAAAGAATAACTTCTATTGGATGGAATGGGGAAAGTCTTGTAGTTGCTAGAGAGGGACATGGATTAGTCCCCGGTGAAGAGGAAGCACTTGAGATTGAATATTGGCTAAAAGGAAATTTGGACAAGAGGTTCGATGTAGGGCGTAGAGTTATTGCAATCGATGGCCAGTGGATGGGCTTAGACATCGGGGGAGTGATGTTTGACGGAAAAATTGTAGCTAAGTTGGATCACCCTGTTAACAGAATCATCGATTTTGGCGATTATTGTCTTGCAGCATCATGGTTCCATTTGTACAGAATTGAAAAAGAGGGGATAGTATGGTCTGTGGAAACTCAGGGCATGGTCGAATATCTATCGTCCAATCCCAGCGGGACCTCGGTCCTAATAGCAGGAAGCGATCAAAACGATTACACTGAATCAGAACCTGTAATTCTCATTGATTCCACCAGTAAACCAGTGCCAATCATAGAAGAGGCGACCGCAATAGATGATTGGGGTGACGCACCAGTTGTTGATATAGACGCTAGTGAGTTGTATGGAAATGACCAATCCATTGAAGATTTGGCGGGAATTTCAATAAGCAATCAATCCGTTCAAACTGGACTTATAGATGCCTTAACAGATGAGATTGAAATCCAGGTGCAAGAAGATGAAGAAGAAGATTTGATGTTAGCTTTATCACTTGATGCCGACGAAGTAATCGCTCCTACCGCGAATGCAGGAGGAGACCAAACAGCCATCGCAGATGATGATAAAACAGCGATAATAACTTTGGATGGTAGCGGAACTTTAGACCCTCAGGAGAGGGTTGTCTCTTGGTCTTGGGTAGATGAGTTCGGAAAAGAAATTTCAGATTCTAAAATTGTAAAAGTCAAATTACCAATTGGACTCCACAGATTGGAATTAAGAATCAAAGACAGAGATGACAGATGGTCTTCAGACTCTATTAGCGTAAGGATTGATTAACATGGAATCCAAAATATGTATTGCTCATTTTATGGTAACGCCCCTCGAACAGCGATGCAGCGTGATAACAAACACTCAATCCGGAGAGACAATTATTGTAGATGGCGGTGGAGATTCAAATCGAATTATTCAATGGATTGACAATGGAATCGGTGAGCCAGATTACCAAATTGGACAATTTGACGGAACGAGAAAAGTCACAGCTTTGTTGAATACACATGCACATTTTGACCATAGCGGGCACATCCCTTACTTCAAAAAGCATTACGAACTTGAGTGGTGGTTGCATGAAGATGATTTTTATCTCCAGAGTCTAGTTCAACAATCAGCTGCAAGATTTGGTATATCTATTCCAAAACCTGCTGTCGCAGAAAACACTTGGGAGCACGGAGAAATGCATACCTTCGCTGGTTTCGATTTTGAAATTCTACACACACCTGGGCATTCTCTAGGAAGTTGTAGCCTAAGACTGATTAATTCAGATGGTGCAGATCACTTATTCTGTGGTGATGCATTGTTCAGGGGGTCCATAGGTAGGACTGATCTACCAAATTCTGGTGGAGATATGGAATTGCTATTGAGAATGATTAAGCAGAGGTTGTTACCACTAAGTGATGATACAGTTGTTCATCCCGGACATGGACCTATGACTGAAATTGGCATAGAGAAAAGAACAAATCCGTTTTTGACTCAAGGGTTTGATCCCAGTCAATTCATGATGTGATTTTCACATCATAGATGCTAATGCACTTTCTAGAACTGGTAGTGTTTCTTCCCAAGTTGCTACTATTCCATAATCTGCGTGAGAGAAGATTGGTGCGTCAGCGTCTTTGTTTATCGCTACAATGTATTTTGATGATCTCATTCCAGCTAGATGCTGAATTGCTCCAGATATTCCAACAGCAATATACAAGTTGGGGTTAACGGTTTTCCCTGTTTGGCCTACTTGCATTGAGTGGGGTATTTCATCCCATGTATCCACAGCTGCTCTTGATGCTCCAACCGCTGCACCCAAAACATCTGCAATTTTCTCTAGGTGAGTGAAATTGTCTGGACTACCTAGGCCTCTTCCTCCAGAAATAATGATGTTAGCCTCTGAAACATCCAGTCTTGTAGATGCTCGTGCTATTACTTCTTGAACAGCGGTCATTACATCTGCAGTTTGGTCGACTACTGATACGTTGGCCGCTCCAGCAGATGCGGCAGGGAAAACGTTCGCTCTAACCGAAATTGCTGAATCTCCTGAAAGAGAGACTGTCTGTAGGGCTTTTCCTGAATATATTGGGCTCGTTAGGTTCATGCCTTCGATAGATACTACATCCTGCACAACTGAAATGCCTCTTCTTGCAGCAATTCTTGCTACTAGGTCTTTGGATTGTGGCGTTGCTGCTACTACCAATATACCCGCAGGGGATGCTGCATCAATAGCTGCTGCCCAAGAAGATGCATCGTAATTTGCGAAGCAAGCTCCTTTTACTGCAATTGTCTTAGATACTCCTTCATAACCTGCTGAATCAGCAATCGATGTATCTGTGCACGGAACTACAAGTGTTGGTGTGGTTCCAAGTTTGATAGCCGCACTAACTAGTTCTGCGGTAACTGATGCAATTTTTCCTTTGTTTAATTCTGCGATAATAATACTCTCTGTCATGTTTTCACCTCAAATTACATTTGCTTCATCACGTAGCAATTTTGCTACTTCTTGGGCTGATGATCCGCCCTCAAACTTCTTCCCAGCAGGCTTTGCCTCTGGCATTGACTGTGAAACTACACTAACTGTGGGACTAGGAACCTCTGCATCCATAAGTGTAACTTGAGCTCTTTTAGCCATCATGATACCTTTTACATTTGGCTTTCTAACTTTGATGCCCCCTTTGTCGCAGGAAACTACTGCGCTTCCAGAAATCTGAATTTTTGCTTGTCCATTCTCAACTGGACTTTCTACCATCACTCCTCCATCAAAAGATACGTCGACTACATTAGAAACACTAGCCCAACCCAACCTTTCTGCTACTCCAGGACCTGTTGAGCCAGCTCCTGTATCGGCAGCTGTTTTTCCACAATAAACGAAATCTGCTCCAAGATTTGTTATTGCTGAGGCTAGAGCCGATTGGACTGAATTAGAGTCCATTTCCTGCCAAGAGTCATCCCAAACTCTGACTATTTCGTCAACACCTATTGCTTTAGCGTCCTTTAGTATTTTATCAGATTCAGGAGAACCAAGTGTTAGGGCTGTAACTGTTCCACCGAACGCCTCTTTGTGTCTGAGGGCAGTCTCAATTGCAAATTCGTCATAGGGGCTGATGACCCACTTTATGGCAGATAAATCAACTCTATCTTCACTAACAACGATTCTAGCATTTGTATCTGGGACTCTCTTTACTAAGACAACAATATTAGCCATACTTGACAACTCTCACCACAGGGGTAAGCATCTCCAAGTATACTCCGTTCATGAATATTTTCTATTCATTTTGTTAGTTGATTAACACGATCTAATGTTTCAGGATTTGATTCAAAATATTCTGACACTGCGCGCAAGCCTCTCGAGATACCAGCGGCAACTCCCATTTTCGCATCAAAGGGGTGTAATGTCCCATCTGAAATTGCATTTCGGAATGATTCCAAATCATTCCAAACACTGGGCTCGCCAAACTCAGGTTTTGGAGTCACTATTACCTCTCCAAACTCTGGAAGAATTATTTCTTCAAGTAATTCGTAAACCGGAGAGTCCGGATTTTCCGGATCAAGGTAAGCCTTTCTCATCTTTTTTGCTAACTTCTTTTCACTGTCGTGCAACAATATGGCTCCATTGGGGTCAGATTTACTCATCTTGTGATCAAATGATTCCATTCTAGCACCTGAAGATTTGAGGCCAGAAATGATTGGAGTATGCAGACAAGTTGCTTTGTACCATCCCCATCTATCAGCAACATCACGCATGTACATGTGTGCTTTTCTTTGATCCATACCACCAATTGCAACATCAATATTCATTTCAAAAATGTCTGCCGCTTGCAGGGCTGGGTAGAAGAATCTTGACAAGTCGCCATCTGAGGAATCCTCTGAACGACCCATGATTGAGAAAGTCCTCCTTACTCTTGCTAAACTCATGTTTTTAGAACATCTTAGCACTCTTGCCCAATAATCTCCTGAATCCATGATATTAGATGCCCATACAAATCTCAATTCTCCAGGGCCCTCTCCTTCAGGAGGATGCCCAAGTAAAACTCTAAAGGTTTCTTCCATATACTTTGCAGTCGTTTGAATATCTTCCATAGAGCTATCAAATTTGTCATTGACCCATGCATGCCAATCTGCCAAAAATATCAGAACATTAGCTTTTGCTTCAAGCATTCTCTTTAGTTGTAAAGAGAGAACTTTCCAGCCAATGTGAGCTTTACCTGATGGTTCAAAACCGACATAGCATCTAATGACTCCATCTCCAGCAGCAGAAGTTTTGTCAGCTAGGCAATCCACAAGGTGTTCAATCCCGATAGATTCGTCAACATGTCCTATCATCAAATTTAATCTTGATAGCGAGTCATCATCGAGCTCTGCAACCCTTGAATACCTCTCCACAAGCCCATCCATAGAATCACCGATGTCACAACAAGTCGTTCAATTTCTTTACCTTGCCTTCCGATGGTGCATTACCTTCTTCGATCATTTTCTCTAATTCGGCAATCATTTCATTCGCTTTTTCAATAGTCTCTTGAGAAATACTAGAACTCATTTCCATCGACTTGTGAGCCATCTTTATCGCAGATTTTGCTTTTGAAAATTTCTTAGCCTGCTCTTTTGCCTTGTCGCCTCTTTGCTTTGCGTTGTATCCTGTTGCTGTATCCAAAAATCCGGACCATCTAGACCTAGATTGCATTGCTAGTTCTCTACCGCCGTCTTTCGAAAGGAATTCCGATAAATCATCACCTTTCATTTGATCGACGTCAACCTGAAGTTTACCATCCTCCGTGTAATTTGCAGTCACGCTAGTTAGGATTGCAAATGACGCTGTAAATACACCATCTCCATCAACTACAACATCGTTAAAGTGCTCGGTAGCTAACTTAGCTAGACCGGCATTGCCACCTATTGACTTGATTATACCACGCTTTACTTCGAATCTCTCCATGTCACTCCCACCGACAACGAGGAAATAAGGACTACCTTCGAACATTGACTAAGGGCGGGGCCTTTTTCAAACATAAATCATCGCAGATTCATGCGCAGAGCAATTTTGTTGGTGAGTTTGCTTATGCTCACAACGGTTGGTGCATCCTTGCCAGATTCTACGGTCAAACTAAAAGTCGAAAGAAAACTTGCTGATTTCGATTTAGGTATTCAAGGTGGAGAAGTCTCTCCAAATGGCTCTCATGTTCTTCTATACGGTGTGGAAGGATATGCTCATTTAATCTCAGCCGAAAATGCTGGAGACGAAAACATGGATGTAATTTTGGAAAAGGAGACTACTCAAGATCTGAACGATGTAACATGGCACCCGGGGGGACTGAGTGCTGTATTTGTTGGCGATTCGGGAACAGTCCTGAGATTCAATTCCACAAACTACGCTCTAGGTGAAGCGGAGGGGTCATCGGTTATGGCTGGGAAAGATATCAATGCCGTTCAATTCACACCTGGTTCATCAGTTGCATATCTAGGCACTGAAGACGGAGAAATATGGCGTTATTATGCTAACACATTTTCCTTACTTGATAGTCAGGCTTCATCAAGGATAAGCGATATTGACTGCCTACAAAACGACAATATTTGCGTCGTTACAACCCTTAATGATGGAATTGCAGTCATAGACCAGGGAGATACGGTTTCATGGATTGCAGACACTAAGTCTCACACATGGATGGGTGTTGGCTGCGAAGATCCCAGAATTAACTCCTGCTCGGTTTTTGGAAGTGGAAAGAAAGTGTCAATTGTGAATATTGATATTATTGATACATCTCAATCTGAGCTTGGAGAAATAATAGTTCTTGGACAGCTCACAGGAGACTTCACTGGTGACAACCCGGGATCTAATTTTGCTTCTGTAATATCTCTCGGCCCCTTAGGTATGGTTAGATGGACGCAATTTTCGAATGAAGCTTTCTTAATGTTTGAAAATGAAGATGCGGCTGGATTGGATGTGTTTCTCAGTGCTGATAGATATGCTGTATCATGGGAAAATTCAGAAAATTCAGGTTTTCTGGTGACCGGTCAAGGAGGTGTAGTTTCATTTGAGCCCCTGAGTGAGGATGTCGAAGATGAATTCCCTGAATTTCTAGCATACTTACTGGTTGTATGTGTGTTTGGAGTGTTCTTTGGAATGATATACTGGAACAGCCCATGGCTTCAACGAAAATATGCAAATTTAACCAACCGTAATAAACGGAATGAACAATAAGTCCCTAACCTTCATGAGGCTTAGGTTATCGCCACAAATCATGGAACAGTTTGAGGGGGTTGACTTCTATGATATCGAGTCACTACTTACCGAAGAAGAGATTATGATTCGAGACATGGTAAGAGACTGGGTAGATGAAGAAGTAATACCTAAAATCGAGCATGCATGTGAGGAAGGAATATTCCCGGATGAGTGGCGTGTTGCACTTGGAGAAATGGGAGTTCTTGGAGCACCACTCAAAGGCTATGGATGCCCGGGATTATCTTATGTTGCGTATGGCCTAATATGCCAAGAACTTGAAAGAGGAGACTCAGGATTACGCTCATTCGCTAGCGTCCAAGGATCCCTTGCAATGTATCCAATTTGGGACTTTGGAACCGAAGAACAAAAGGAACATTATCTACCAAAACTAGCTACTGGAGAAATGGTTGGTTGCTTTGGTCTTACAGAGCCAGATTACGGTTCGAATCCAGGAGACATGATTACGAAAGCTGAAGATATGGGTGATCATTATTTGCTAAATGGGGCAAAGATGTGGATTACAAATGGAAGCATCGCAGACGTTGCAATCGTTTGGGCTAAGCTTGACGGAGTGATTAGAGGCTTTATTGTCGAGAAAGGAGACGAAGGATTTAGCGCTCCTGAGATGAAAGGGAAACACTCGCTGAAGGCCAGTGTCACAAGTGAACTTGTCATGCAAGATTGTAAGATTCCAAAAGATAGAATGCTTCCAAATGTCAAAGGACTGAAAGGACCATTCTCGTGTTTGAATAATGCAAGATATGGTATTTCATGGGGTGCATTAGGATCTGCAATGGCCTGTTTCCATTCTGCCAAGACATACGCTTTATCGCGCATTCAGTTTGGAGAGCCAATTGCCGCATACCAATTAATCCAAAACAAACTAGCATGGATGCTTCGAGAAATTACTAAAGGACAACTGCTAGCCTACCACTTGGGTAAGAAAAAGGATGATGGGACATGGTTCAATGAGCAAATCAGCCTTGCAAAGATGAACAACGTAGATATTGCATTGGAAATCGCAAGAGTTGCAAGAGACATACATGGAGCAAATGGTATACTAGACGAATATCCTGTAATGAGACATATGGCTAATCTTGAATCTGTTAAAACCTACGAGGGAACCCATGATATTCACAACCTAATCATTGGCAGATATATCACTGGAATTCAAGCATTTACTCGAAACTCGTAATCACGGTCCAACCCAATTCGAGCAATGTCCATATTGCGAACTATTCAGTGGATCAGAATATGTTCTTAGTTGTAAAACATCTGTCCCATCTGACCATTTTCCCATATATCTGAAATCATCGCTGTCAATCAAATTAGATTTTGCATTCGATTCCATTTCCACATTTCCAAGGGCTCCAGCCACTAACCATTCTGCCTGATTAGCGACTCTTCTGTAAAATCCCCAATCCGCTAACGTGTCATGCGTTTCGCTAGCTTGCAAATAATGAGTTGCGACTAGCCTTGGAAAACCATACCTATCGCTCGGAACCTCGATTAACAAGGAGCCATGACCTAACTTTTCGTGATGATGGACTCCAAAACAATCGTTTACACTCATGTCATCCTCGCTGATTGCAACGTGTGCTAGAAATTTATCCGGTAAATTCGATAAATCAATCTCTAAATCTTCTTGACTAGGTCTAGCATATGGAGCCTCTAAACTAACAAATACACTTTCCTGGCCCCAATCTAAATCAAGTATTCTATCTAGAACTATCATTGCATATCCTGCTCCTAAACTGTGTCCCCCAACTAAGACATGGTCTCTGTCAACATTGTCAGGAAGGGTTGCATTTAGGTGTTCTATCGCTGCTTCTATAGCTACTACTCTTGGAACATGAAATGGGTGATTAGACATTCCGTCCTTCTCGACAAGAGTGTATGAATCATATCCCGGTGGCATTACATCTGACGGATATTGTATGAAAGCAACTGCCATTCCTCGTGATGATAATTCTTCAACCCAATCCTTGTATGACTCAAAAAATGGATTCGCAAAACCGTGAAGAATTATTGCTAGAGGTATTTTATGTTCAACGTTTAGAGGGGTTGTGATATATACTGAGAATATCACACCTTCCTCGTAGTCGCCTTGTATTTTGGCGACTTCCTCCGGCATTGGATACTCATAACTTTGAGTTGAAATAACATATCTTCCCTCCTGCAAATCTAATTCTGGAGGTGTTGGTAATAGTCCAGCCATCGATGAAACACCAGGAGAAATAAGCCAAATAGCTACCAAGACTGATGCAAGATTTCCCAAATGACTCAGTCGAAATTTTATTTCACTGATACTATAATTAGCCACCTCAAAAGCAATCAAACAAGAATATAGAAGTATAATTCCTAGACACGTGGGCAATAATACAAAAGCATCTTTCAAATATGCGTAATTAAGAAGAAAATAGATAAGAATCAGGCCAAATGTGAAACCCATAATAATCCAAGATAGGTTCTTTTCTAATTTGGTCGCACTCAAGCTCCTGAAGAAACCAAATGGGATTATGAACAGAGTAAATGCAAATAGCTCAATGTGCCAATCTCTTAAAAAAAACGTAATATCAAGCGATCTATTAGCCATTGGCCATAATGCGCTTGCTATATCTCTTCCCGATATGAGCAACACTATCGGTTCCATTATTGATAGAAGAAATCCGCAAAGAATTAATCCTGGTATCTTGAACTTGGATGGTTTTCCCATCCAATCACCTCCATCATACATCAGGTAAGAGACCTATTTTTGACAAACCAGACCATAATGGATTTAGCCAACCGGGTATGAATCTGTGCCTAAGATAAACTGCGGCTGCGAGTGATAATTTCTGGAATTTGTTTAGTTTGACCCTTTTTGTGAATACATCTCCTTGCTGTCTTTCGATCTGCTTGAGAATTTTATCATAAAATGCAATCATAGCTGCCGGCGAATATCTCGTCCTCCTTGGTAAAAGTGGGAGTAATTGTTTTGCTTCATCCAGATATGTTCTTGCTCTTTTTGCATAATGATGGACATATGGTTCCCAAGACGAATTTAGGACTACATCTCCATTCAGTTCCTTTTCTATTATTCCGTTTGATTCTAACTCATCGAGAGGAAGGTAAACTCGGTTTCGTTGTATATCTTCACCAACGTCTCTTAGGACATTCGTCAGTTGCATGAAAATACCCCATGACTCTGCAAATTTTTTGGCTCTGACATCCTCATAGCCGTATATCTCAATGCACATCAAACCGACGACTGACGCCACTCTGTAACAATACAAATACAACTCATCAAAAGTTCGATATCTATTGTTGTAGAGGTCATCTTCCATACCAGTAATCAAATCATCAAATACATTTCTTGGTATATTGTAGCGGTTAACCGTATCTTTGAGTGCTAGGAAAACTGGGTCTGTACTACTTGTTGTCGAGTAACATGTGGATAGTTTCTTTCTAAAGAAAAATAGTTGTGTGATTTTTTCTAAATACAAGTCTTCTTGCAGTATAGTGTCTTTTTTCTGCAAGTTTTCTAATTCGTTCCTGTAAGCGACGGCTTCGGGATCCATTTCTCCTTGAGAGCCTGGGAACCTGTCTTGCCAATCTCCGTCAGCAATGTCGTCGGCTCTGCGACAAAATGCATAGACTGCACACATTGCCAATCTCTGTTCTTCTGGCAAATATTTGAATGAATGATAGAAGTTACCCGCCTCCCTCATGGTCAATTCTTCGCAGTAGGAATATGCTAATTTTAACAGTTCAACAGGAGGATCTCTCGCCCAGATTGGGGCATCGAGATGTTGAAACGGATCTAATAATTCATCCTGTTCGCCAACAATTCCAATAAATGCTGCACCTTCTCTGAGCGCTTCCATTGCAGTGAGGCTTACTGCTTTTACAGCGTCGGCTGTGAGGTTTACCGCTGCTCGTAACCTTTCTGCTGCTGTAATCCCGTCTTTCTTGACGCCCAGATTATTTGAAGCTCCTCCCTTGAGTGGGATGAGCAAATCCAAAGGTTTCCGGCGTTCTAGCATGTCGCTCAATTATCCTGTCCCCTTCCTTATTTATCAGTGTGAGGGTAGAATGCCCGATTTAAAAACGGGAGAAAGTTTAGGATTTTGTGACAAAAATTACTCTAATGTCTTATTTTTTTCAAGCAATCTCCTAACTCCGCCGGGAATTAGCAAAGCTCGTAGTAATTTTTTAGCATATGATTTGATTTCGTCTCTAGTTACTTTTATTCGCTCATTTTTGTCAAGAATATTTCCAGAGCGTAACAGAGTTACTGTCCTCTGACCAATTAATACAGGGAGCATTGTTGATGCTTTCAATCGAAATTGGCCCTCGGGTAACATCTTGATATATTCAACGGCAGCGTCTAAGTGATCGCTTGTTATGTCCAAATATTCATCATACAAAGGCCTAAACTTCTCAATATTACTTTTATCTAACAAATCTTCTGGAGTAAGCCCGTGTCTTTCCAAGGCTTCCCCTGGAATGTAGCACCGTCCAAACCTCAAATCCTCTGGAATATCTCTCAAGATGTTTATCATCTGTAATGCCTTACCAAATCTTATACCTTTCACAAAAAATAGTTCCTCATCTTCTGGAGGCAATGACATGATGTGAGTAAGTGACATTTTACTCCAAAATACACCTACACAACCTGCCACTCTGAATGTGTAATCATCTAACTCTTGGTTAGAAGCTAAAGAGGAAATTTGATCCCCCTCATTTGCTGGACCAAATCTTTCCAAATCCAAAGTCTGGCCGCCAACTATTGTATCGAGACACTCTAATATCAATTCTTTATCCTTATTTGTGTAGTCGGCTAATCCATCCAAAACTTTGGAGACATTGCGAAGCAATTCGGCCTCATTTTGGTTTTTTTGGAGTGATGCCAAATTCTCAAAATTTGGTAAGTCTGATGATCTCCCTTGAGCAAAATCATTGTAACTGTTTAGATCATTGAGAAGTGTATTTGTGTCTCCATGCTTCGAATCGGCAATTGTGTCCGCAACCCTCGCCATCAAGTATAGAAGGCCAATCTGTCCACGTATTTTCTTAGGTAAATATTTCAAAGTAGGATAGAAAGATCGAGAAGTAGACTCGAGAAGTTTATCTATCTCTTTGTTAATTAGGACACCCAAAGATTCCCCCTCCAATATTACCCCAAAATTTCTTTTCTTTTTTAATGTCCGACAAGTTATATCTGGTAAATATAAACAGACACAACACATTTACAAAAATCGGTTTTGTAATTCTCTCCCGACCCACGTAGATACCCCTTAATTTGTTAGCAAGGGTTTATTTTGAAGAAACATGGCGTCGTGGTGAGGGGATAGTATGCAGTGCGCCACCTGTTTTGAGGAGATTCCGGGCGACAGTATATTCTGTCCTGAATGTGGCTCAAGACAAGATATGTCTCGTGCGGGTAGTCTTCCAGGGGTTGGAGCAGTCGGCTTAGGAGGCCAAGATGTTAGCGGAGGAAGAAACTTTGGAGTTGTCTCTGGAGAAGCAATTATCAACCAAAATATGAATCAGAATATGAATCAGAACATGCCACCTGGAATGATGCCAGACATCATGAGTCAAGTGAATCAAAATCTTGGTAACGTGCCTCGCCAAACAATGCCACAATCGAATGTTACTCCAATAACTGGGCAACCACAAAATCAGAACATGCAGCCTATGCCAGGAACTGCACCCAACCAGATCAATCCTAACCAAACTGTAAATCAAGCGGGTGGTCTAACGATTTCTAACAATCCCTCTCTTTCACCTACTGACGCAATGGTAAACAGAATTGCAGAAGCTGAGAGAGCTGTCAAAAATGAACGCAGAAGCCAATGGCTTCAGATGAATCAAGAATCAGCAGCTAATGTCCTTTCCTCTATTGGCGGAGAATTACCCGCACACCTGAAAAGCGGAGGTAATGATGTAGGAACTGCGGAATTCCTTGCAAACGCTATCGGGTCTGGAAAAGATGGTAAAGGAGATGAACCGCTTTACAGGAGAATGTCAGAGGTTGCTGTAAGAAGGGTTGCAAGAAAAAGAGGAGTTGCTGTTGAAACTCCGCAAATCAAACTTGAAAATGGTATTTTAGTCGTAAATGTCACTTATGTGGATGATGGAAGGGTTCTCGATACACCTGACAACCTATCCTCTGCATTTGAACACGCAATTTCAACAGAGGTAGCGCTAAAGGGGCTAGATGCTGTTGTCGAGGTAAATCTATTCCGTTCCAAAGACGGAACAATTGACAAAATTAGTGATGATAGCGGCAATGAACTAAAAACAGATTCTGGAGAAGAAATGTTCGCTTGTGAGATTTGTGATGGCCTTGTTAAGGATTCAGATAAGAAATGCCCACATTGTGGAGCTATCTTCGAAGACGACGACGATACTGCCGGCAGCGTGTCTAGTTCAACCGGACCATTTGAAACAAGCAGAGGAGGGCCACCAAGGCGTGGAGGGCCACCGGGACCAAGTAGAGGAGGTCCGCCAAAGCGTGGAGGACCACCCGGGCCAAGTAGAGGAGGGCCACCTAAGCGTAGTGGACCACCTGGACCAAGCAAAGGAGGGCCGCCTAAGCGTAGTGGACCACCTGGACCAAGCAAAGGAGGGCCGCCTAAGAGAAGTGGACCACCATCGGGGGGACCAAGCGGAGGACCTCCCAAAGGAGGACCCGGAGGGCCACCGAAGCGTGGAGGACCGCCCGGAGGAGGGCCACCAAAGCGAGGAGGGCCACCGGGACCAAGTAAATCTGGACCACCCAAGAGAAGGGGTCCCCCTAGCGGCCCTAAGAGAGGGCCACCAAACTAACATTAGTGGATTATCTCAATCCTGCTTTCTTTAAACTTTCAAGTAGAACTTGTCCGAGTTCACTAGGGTCCTTAGCACACGCAATTCCTGCTGCTTTGAATGCTGCAAATTTCTCATCTGCAGTTCCCTTTCCACCCGAAATAATCGCTCCAGCATGGCCCATTCTTTTTCCTGGAGGGGCTGTCGCACCAGCAACAAATCCTACGATTGGTTTTGTACAATTTTCTTTTGCCCAGGCCGATGCTTCTTCTTCTGCCGTCCCACCAATTTCACCAATCATTACTATTGCCTCGGTTTGTGGATCATTTTCAAAGGCTTCAAGACACTCGATGAATCCTGTACCATTTACTGGATCTCCACCAATACCTATGCAAGTGGATTGGCCTTCGTCTATACTCATAGTTTGGGCGACCGCTTCATAAGTTAGGGTTCCTGATTTTGAGACTATACCAATTCTTCCTTTAGCATGAATATGTCCCGGCATTATCCCTAGCTTTGCTCCTCCTGTCTCACCTGGAGTAATTATTCCAGGGCAGTTAGGACCGATTAATCTAATATTCTTACGATTCGCAACATAAGCAACTGCATTGACCATATCCAGTGTAGGTATTCCCTCTGTAATACAAACAATCACTCCTTTACCTTTGATTGTTTGAAAGGCATTTGCAGCTTCTATAATCGCTTCTCCTGCAAAAGGAGGAGGAACATAAATGACTGTTGCATCAGCATCTGTTTCCTTGATTGCATCAATCATGCTATTGAATACTGGCACCCCAAGAACTTCTTGACCTCCTTTTCCCGGAGTGACGCCACCAACTAGGTTTGTGCCATATTCTTGCATTTTACTCGCATGAAACATCCCTTGCTTCCCAGTAATGCCTTGAACCAAAACCTTAGCATCTTCTTCTATCCAAATCGCCAAATTATTCACCTCCTCCAATGAGTGCGACTATTTTCTTAGCCCCATCTGCTAAGTCTTCTGCAGTGTGTATGTTGAGATCAGAAGCAGATAGAATTGCTTTTCCGTCCTCTACGTTAGTGCCTGCTAACCTAACTACCAAAGGAACATCTAATCCCAGTGATTGAGTTGCGCCAATTACTCCTCTT
The DNA here is from genome assembly GCA_002710015.1 of Methanobacteriota archaeon. Lineage (GTDB taxonomy): Archaea > Thermoplasmatota > Poseidoniia > Poseidoniales > Poseidoniaceae > MGIIa-K1. The sequence continues at coordinate 111,340 of PAOW01000020.1, forward strand.
GCAATGATATCACAGCGCATAATGCCGCCAAATATATTGACAAGTATACCTTTTACATTAGTATCTTCTAATATTATTGAGAAGGCTGTTTTGACTTGTTCTTCGTCTGCACCACCGCCAACATCCAAGAAGTTTGCAGGCTCACCTCCATACAATTTGATTACATCCATAGTTGCCATAGCTAAACCTGCACCATTTACAAGACAGCCAATATTGCCATCTAGTTTTACGTAAGATAGTCCAGTTTCTTTTGCTCGTATCTCAACATCTTCCTCTTCACTTAGGTCTCTCAAGTCGTTCCAGTCCTTGTGCCTAAATTCTGCATTTTCATCAAAACTAATCTTTGAATCCAGAGCGATTATATCGTCTTGCTTAGTTTTAACGAGAGGATTGATTTCTATCATAGCGCAATCTTTTGATACAAACATTTCATACATATTTCCAAGCATGTTGTAAAATGATTTCAATGCCTTTCCAGATAATCCTAGAGAAACACCGAGATCTCTCTTTTGGAACCCAAGTAAACCACAGTTAGGGTCGACAACTATCTTGTGAATCTTTTCTGGAGTATTGTGTGCTACTTCTTCAATATCAACTCCGCCTTCAGTTGAAGCCATGACAAGAACTGATTTTTGTTCCCTATCAACTAGGAGGGCAAGATAGTATTCGTGGGAAATGTCACACCCAGCCTCAACATACAAATTATTGACTATTTTTCCTTCTTCGCCTGTTTGAATTGTCACGAGTAAGTTTCCAAGTATATTTTTTGCATATGTGTTGACCTCATCTTTTGAAAATGCAATTTTGACCCCTCCTTGCATAATCTCATCTTTTGTTTCAGGATGGTAGATTATTCCTTTACCACGGCCACCAGCATGGATTTGGCTTTTAACAGCTACAACTTTCGAATTTAGAGTGTCATATGCGGCAAGAGCTTCTTCCACTGTTGTGCAATGAACGCCTTCTAATACTGGGACTCCTGATGACTTTAGAAGTGCTTTACCTTGATACTCGTGGATATTCATTACTCTCTCCGAACCATCCGATTTGAAGGTAGACCATGAATGATGCGATGACTTGCAATAGATGTGACGATGCGTTCAATAATCAAATCTTTGTGGAGCATACGATGCAGGTAGTCGTTTTGGCTGGTGGTGTAGGGTCTAGACTGAGGCCTTGGACCAATGACATCCCCAAACCACTTTTGCCGATGCTCGATTCTACTCTAATCGAGAGAGTGGTTGAAGGTGTTCCAAGCGACATTATCGATGAGTTAGTGATTGCGGGTGGATATAAAGTAGATATGATTGAAAACTATTTCAAAAATGCTAACGTTGATTTCGATGTTAGAATAGTCCCTGAAGATGAGCCATTAGGAACTGGTGGAGCTTTAGGGAATTGCAGAGATGTTATCTCGGGTAGATTTGCCTGCTTTAATGGAGACATAGTTTCTTCTTTGAACGTTGGTAAAATGATTCAGCAGCATAAGAATATGAACGTTAGAGGGACTCTTGCTTTATGGGAAGTTGAAGATCCCACTAGATTCGGTATTGTAGGAATAGATTCCAAAAATGTCATCACCCAGTTTAAAGAAAAACCGAAGCCGGAGGAAGTTTTCTCAAATTTGATAAATGCAGGTTCATACATACTTGAGGACGACATTTTCGATATTATGCCAAAGGACAAACACAGCCTAGAGCGAGATATTTTCCCAAAATTAGCGGAAGAAGGTAATTTAGGAGGATTTCCATTCCAAGGATATTTCATAGATGCTGGGACGCCTAGTAGCTGGCAAGAAGGGGTAAGAAGGTGTATTAGCGAGAAGAGATACAAATCAGGAGCTGTATCTCAAAATAGCTGGCATCAGGGAAAAACTACGATTGCGAGAAACTCAATGATTCAACAGGGAAGCGTTATCGCAGGTGAGGTAGATAACTCAACGGTTTTAGCAGAGGCAATTATTGAATCAGGTGCAAAGGTTTCTAATTGCTTAATTGGGAAAAATGCGGTAGTAAAAAGCGGTGCTAAAATTGAAGGCGTTGTTGTGGGTCATGGGATGACTGTTCCCTCAGGCCATAAACAGACTGGCGGCACTTTTTGAATCGCAGTAACAAAAAGGGGAACCCCTTTCGCTTGACCATGGAAGCCCCACTTATTGTTGTAAACTTCAAAACCTACTCAACAGCTATGGCTGAATCTGCTGAGGAACTTGGCAAGAACATGTCATCTATCCAATCAAATGCAAGGATGGTTGCAGTAGCAAGTGCTTTCGATTTATCCTCGGTATCTTCGATTAACGGACTAGAGGTTTGGTCTCAACATTTAGATCCTGTTGGCCAAGGTTCTCATACAGGTTGGCTCGAACCGCAAACCGCAATTGCAAGAGGAGCGTCTGGAACAATAATCAATCATGCCGAGCACAAGGTTCCTATAGAGCATGTTATGTCATTGATGGAAATGCTCCCGGATGGATTCCCCGTGTGCGCATGTGCTGCTGATGTAGACGAGGCAAGAGCGCTTGCTGAAATTGGGCCGACTTTCATAGCAGTTGAACCGCCTGAACTTATCGGTGGAGACATATCTGTCACTACGGCTGACCCCTCAATTGTGAGCGATACAGTCGCAGCAGTCAAGGAGGTAAATCCGAAGGTAAGAGTGCTATGTGGAGCAGGTGTGAAAAACGGACAAGACGTTGCTACTGCAATCGATTTGGGAGCAGAAGGAGTTCTTCTTGCAAGTGGAGTTACAAAAGCAAATGACGTAATCGCCGTGTTAAATGATTTAGTTTCCCAAATCTAAAGCAAAAATGACTAAATCCATACAGAAATCTAAACATGCGTTTGAGCAGCTTTCGCCATTTCTAGAGCTGACTGAATAAGAGATGCCCTTTGGAGATTTTCACCACCTGGACAAGTATCTCTATGGCCGCAAGTCCTGCACACCGATTCGTCTTTTGCTAGAGGAATTTGTGAAAGATCGCATGCAGGACCCATTCTAGAATACAATTCACTCATCTGGGAGATATCTTTCATTATAATACCCATAGAATCTTGGATATCAGTTTGATTACATGTCTCAATCCACCTGTTCCATCTACCAGAGCTCCACACAACATTCTCAATCACATACCTTTCATGGTTTGATGGAAGCCCTTTCTGATTCATAGCCCAAATGACCATCGCAGTATTTTCCAGAGATTTATGCTCCTTCATTTCGCTGGATCCTTGAACACTGAATCTCAACAAATGACAATTTCGTCCTCTTATCCAAACAAGGTCGGGAGATATGTGCAAG
>PAOW01000021.1 GCA_002710015.1 Methanobacteriota archaeon
GTGCGGATAGCGGGAATCGAACCCACGACATGAGGTTGGAAACCTCAGGTGATAACCACTTCACCATATCCGCGAAGTAACTCCTGCGAGGACTTCCCCCTCTTAGCAAATTCGGTTCTAATTTGGAGGTCTAATTCTGCCAAACAATGGACTTTCATCCATAACGAATGAGTTAGATATGTATTGGTTTCTTCTTTCCTCTCTCTCAGCCTTCTTTTTCTTAGAATTGCGAATAGAGTTAATCGTTAGGAATAATGCAAGTGCTAAGGCAATTGAAACAGCGATTAACTCTTGGACATCTAGCACCTCTTTCGCTTTGTCAAGTATGTTGTCAAACGAATCGCCATCATCAGAATTGATCGCTTTGATTTCTATTGTATCAAACTCCATCGCGTCTTCGACTCCAAGCTCGCTTACTTTGAACACAGAGTCGATATCACCCTTTTGCTCAATAATGCCAGAGAATCTAACCGTTCCATTTTCAAGTCCACCTAATTCCATTACTCGTGTGCTAGATCCGTCTATACTGATACTATTATGACGAATCCACTCGACCTTAACTGTGATATTTGTTTCAATCAGGTTTGTAACTAGACAGTTTACTGCCAAGTCGCTGTTTGATTGTTCAGCAAGATCTAGTTCCAGTTTTCCGTTGTCAGACAACTCTCCGTAGCGTGGTGTACACTCTAGAATCGCTTCAGCTACGTTACGTGTAGGATCATCAGGCCAATGGTCTACCTTTTCTGAGCCAGGCGTGTTATTGTCTCCATATCCATCACCATCAGTGTCGAGATACTGAGACGGTGTATCGGGGAATGCATCTCCACCATTTGACCAACCGTCTAGGTCGTCATCTGGACATCCTGTAAAGTCGTTTGAAGAATAACCTGGTTCAAATGGACAATCGTCTCCATTGGTGCCAGTTGTATTATCTCCAAATCCATCTGAATCGCTGTCAAGCCATTGAGTTTCATCATCAGGCAGGAAGTCATGATTGTTTGACCAAGAATCGCCATCATCATCAAGACATCCAATTGCCCCATTAGTCGAGGTTCCCGGTGTGAATGGGCAGTAATCTATGTTATCTCCAAAACCATCTGAGTCGTTGTCAGCCCATTCGCTTGAATCGGTTGGGAATTCGTCTATTGAGTCAGCCCAAGTATCACCATCGATATCTACACAACCCAATATCACAGAGGTGCTGTTACCGGTAACAGTTGGACAGGAGTCAGGATTATTACCGTTTGAGTTATCTCCAAATCCATCATTATCAGTATCATTCCACTGAGTACCATCGACTGGGAATGAATCATCATTGTCAGCCCAAGTATCTTGGTCAGAGTCGAAACATCCAATCGACCCATTTGTAGAGGTTCCTGCAACGAAGATACAATCATCCTCCACATCGTCAAAACCATCTCCATCTGAGTCCTTGTGACGTGTTGGGTCAAGAGGGAAATCATCGTTTACGTCAGAGTGACCGTCTCCATCCGAATCAATGCATCCTAACCTGTCAATAGTAGAATTTCCGAATGTTAGGGGGCAGTCATCAGCGTTGTTGCCATCAGGGTTGTCTCCAAAGCCATCACCGTCTTGATCGGAATACTGCGTATCATCGTTTGGCAGTGCATCAATTGAATCCGACCATCCATCACCATCCGCATCTGGACAGCCAAGAACACCTCCTTGTGTTGAATTACCAAATTCTGTTGGACAATAATCCGGGTTGGTTCCTCCTATATTGTCACCATAACCATCGCCATCGATATCATGCCACTGAGTAGCATCATCGATGAAGCTGTCCTCAGAGTCTGCCCATCCGTCTCCATCGCTATCAGGACATCCAAGAGTCCCATTTTGCCATGAATCTCCAGGAGTTAATGGGCAATCGTCTGCCAAGGTTCCACCGGGGTTATCTCCAAATCCATCCGCATCTGTATCATTCCACTGAGTTGGGTCTGTTGGGAATACGTCATACTCAACAGTTCTACCGTCGCCATCAGCATCCAAACAACCGACAAGAATCCATGTTGAGTTGCCAGCGAAAGTTGGACAGTCGTCTTCACTATCAGCAAAGCCATCTCCATCAGTGTCTATCGACCGTGTAGGGTCCGTTGGCCAGCCGTCTGCTATGTCGGAGACACCATCTCCATCACTGTCAGGACATCCTTGTAGGTCAATCGTAGAATTACCCCACACGGCTGGACAGTCGTCCCAGTTAGTAGCAGGATTAGGATTGTCATAGAAACCATCACCATCTGAATCGAGCCACTGGCTTGAATCACTAACCAATACATCGTTCAAATCGGATTGTCCATCCCCGTCTCCATCCAAACATCCGTTGCGGTCAAGTGTAGAATTACCCCATGTGTTCTCGCAAGCATCTGCGCCTTGAAGGGCAGTCCAAGCACCATCTGGATCGGACCATGAATCAGCATCGGTATCAGGACAACCAAATCTGTCACTGCTCGAGGTTCCTACAACAGAAGTACAAGAATCAGGGTTGTTTCCCCCAGGGTTGTCCCCAAAGCCATCACCATCTGTGTCAGACCACTGGGTTACATCATTAGGGAAATCGTCTCCAGTGTTTGACCACCCATCACCATCACCATCAGGGCATCCGGTTTTGTCTTGTGTCGATGTTCCAGGAGTGTTTACACAATCATCGAGTGAATCAATAAATCCATCACCGTCAGCGTCTGCAGACATGTTAATCATTGTGTACGGAGAGTCAATTACCATTGCAAATTTCTGTGGTCCGGTTGGGATGTTGGTCCCGTTAACGTGTATCTCCCACTGTCCAGACATGGGCGAGGCTATTGTCGTCCCGATTAGATTGTCTAGATTGTTTCCATACTCAACCCAATTACCATTTGGGTCTTTTACAGCGAAATCAATGTCATTAACTAAATTGGTTGATGCTGCTGGCGTACTAGCTGGGTCTGTCCATGAAATCATTATTTTCAGGTCAGGAGCACCGGAGGGAACTGTGAATTTCCAAGAACGAGAATCCCCTGTCGAGACCGATTCATCATCAACCCAACTTGTATTGAGTGCCCTGTCTAAGTCCAATAATCCCCATCCTTCATGGTTGTTTGGTGCGGTTTCACCAGCTCCATTTGTTGATGATCCGTATTGACCCGACATGTCGTGAGCGCTAGCAGTAATTATTCCCTTGACCAGTGCACTGGATGGATCACTATGCCCTAGATTGTCAATCAGGTGCTGATATAGTAGCGCTGAGGCACCAGCTGTGATTGGTGTAGCCATACTCGTCCCACCCATGTATGTGTAATCAGAGTTGGAATGAGACATCCATCCTGTGGAAGTTGTGGCTCTACTCCTTGTAGATAGGATAAATGTCCCCGGTGCGGAAACATCCGGTTTCAATCTGCCGTCATCAACCGGACCTCTACTTGAGAATGCAGCCATTCCTTCTGTGTTGTTGGCTATTTTGTCAGAATTAATTGGGTTCGCAGGATAATCCCCTGGCCACCAACTACCCCACTGATATGAAATTTGACTTCCCCTATCGTTTTCAGAAGCCCCTACGGTGAGGACATTTTTGCTTGTAGCTGGAGCACCCATGCTGTCTAAATCAACCTCTCCGTCACTATTAGCATCAGTGCCTTCGTTTGCAGCAGCAAATAGTATCAACATACCGCTGTGATTTCTAGCAGAGTGGTCTGCTTGCATCGAGTTTGAAGTATACTGGCCAGCAACAGATGATCCCCATGAATTAGTGTGTATGTGGGAGCCATTTGCAGCAGCGTCGTCGAACATGTCGGTAAGATCATCTGGAATTCCCATCAGTGTGTAATCATCAGTATATCCGTAATTGTTCTCTACATAGGTGGTCCAATCTGTCCAGACTTCAGTTGCTTGCATGTATAGTCTAGCTTCGGGTGCAATTCCCTTGATTGAGCCGGATGATTGCGTTCCGTCACCTAATACAGACCCAGCAACGTGAGTGCCATGACCAGAATCCAAGTCTGAGGCTCCGTCATTGTATGGTGTATTGACATATGTTTGCATTCCGGGGGAAATACCGTATGAATGAATGCCAACAATATGGTCTTTGAAATCAGGGTGCATGTTCGTATTGTTGATGCCGTTGTCAAGGCCAGTATCAGAGACTGTAACAATTATTCCAGTCCCATCTAGCGCATTCCATGCTGCATTAACGCCAGAGATTTGAGTTGCATTTCTCAAAACCGTGGCGCCTATCACTCCATCTGCAACATCATTCAATAGAACTCTTTCGAATTTTGGCTCTACCCATTCTACCTCAGTCTGATGGATAAGCCAGTCGACACCGCTGATTTTAGCTTCAACAGAAGCCCATCTGTAGTTATGTGACAATAAGCGAATATCATCTCTATCCTCGATTCCTTCAGGCAAGGAATCTCCAGATAAAACAACATTTACCACACCAATGTTTTCGGCGATGAACCAGGATTGCATCTCTCCCCTCAGTGAAGGCATAATGTGAGGATGTAGTTTGGATTCAGCAGGTAACCTGACCATTCCAGTTACTCCTAATTCAGCAAGTTCTTGAGGAGTGTGATTATTCAATTCGCAGTGAAATGAGGAGGACGGTAAAAACGACCAACACTCAATTCCCTCATCCTTTAGGTCTGTAACCCAATCAGATGGTACAGGGTAATCTCTACTCAGTATCCAATATCCGTCATAGTTGGTGTGCGGAAACTGATCAATTGGTATTGATTCAATATCTCCGTTGATCAACCCAATTGTCTCTGAGTCTCCCGTTTGGGGTTGCCAATTAGCGGCTGCTGAAAACGATGAAAGGATGAGCAACCCGACTAGTGCTATAGCACGCATGTTACCCTGTTACACTGAGTAGGGAATGAATGTTATGATTTGACGCAGGTTCATAATGTCAACGTGCGACGGATGGATATGGGGGCGGGAAATCCAAGGTCTGCGCAGTATGACCATCTCTCGCCAGACCAACTTAACCAATCTAAGTCCGGAATTTTAGGTAGGCAAATTTGGCGAGTCGTTCCATATGGTTTGCGTTACAAAAAAAGGGCGTTAACAGGAATCGCTGCCAACGGAATGGCACGATTTTCAGATCTACTTCCATTCGTCTTCATTGGGTTTGCAGTCGATTTTTACGGAGGTAATGAAACGGACGGTACATTTGGGGGAATGAGAGATTTCCTAGATAATACTCTATTCCCTTTGTTAACTGATAATCTTACTATCGGCTATGGTTTACTCATCTTCGCGGGATTTGCAAGTTTAGCGATATTTCAAGGAATTAGCGAGTATTGCTGGCAGACACTGGGTTACAAGGTTCAACACGATCTTCGACTAGACGCTACTAGATCTCTAATAGCTATGGAAGCATCTTACTATGATTCTAGACAAACAGGGCAGCTGATGAGTGTACTGACGGCAGATGTAAATCAGTTAGAGGATGTGATTAGCGATTCGTCTACTTCGATTATTCGAATAGTAGTTACATTGGGCACAGCATTTCTGTTTCTTATTCTAATGAGTTGGAAACTCGCAGTGGTATTATTTGCTCCATTATTGCTGATTATACCCTTAGTCTACGTATTTTCCACTAGAGTCCAAAGAAAGTATAGGCAGCAAAGAGAATCAACAGGAGATGTTACAGCAGTCCTTGAAAATGTAATATCTGGAATATCGGTTGTGCAGGCTTACAATGCGCAAGAATGGGAGGTAAACAGAGTTGAGCGTGAATCTTCTACTTACAAAGATCAATCAATTGCAGCGAGTAAGGACAGAAACCAGTATCTTCCCGGTATGTATGTTATTGCAGGAATTGCATTTGGATTGTTGGTTTCGGTTGGAGGATATCTGACTAAATCAGGTGAAATTACTACTGGACAGTTGGTTACATTCTTGCTTATATCAACTAGGATGACAATGCCTATGTTTATTTTTGGAATGTTAGTAAATCAGTTACAAAAAGGAGAAGCGAGTGCCAGAAGAGTATTCTCTCTTGTTGATTTAGTACCTCAAATACAAGATAAGGCGGATGCTGTGGATTTAGAAGGATCAATTAAATCGGTGGAATTCAAAGACGTACACTTCACCTATCCAAATACAACCACGAAAGTATTGCAAGGAATTTCTTTCAAGGTCAAATCAGGGGATTTCTTGGGAGTGATGGGTCACACTGGGGCGGGCAAAACTACGATTCTGAAACTCTTAATGCGATATTACGAGCCTCAACAAGGGCAAGTATTGATCAATGGTCAAGACGTCCAGAATCTAACATTAGACTCTGTAAGAGATAAAATGGGGTTCGTTAGTCAAGAGCCATTCCTGTTCTTTGGGACTCTTAGAGAAAATGTAACTTACAATCGTGAGTCTACTAATGAAGAAGTTATGGCTGCACTAGAATTTGCAGGTGCAGCAGAATTTGTCAACGACTTTGAATTCGGATTAGATACAAAAGTAGGCGACAGAGGAACTATGCTTTCAGGTGGTCAAAGAGCCAGAGTATCTCTTGCTCGAGCCCTTTTGAAGAAACCAAGTTTGTTAGTTTTGGATGAAGCATCTAGTGCTCTTGATGCCGAAACAGAGAGACGAATACAAGAAAATCTACTAGCAAGCGGAGATGGAAGAACTACTATTGCAGTTGCTCACAGATTGTCAACTATACGTAATGCGGAGGAAATTATCTCTATGGTTGATGGAAGTATAGTCGAGCGAGGTAAGCACGAGCAACTGTTGGAAAATAACAGTGTTTATGCAAGCCAGTGGCAGATACAAACCGGTGAGCGATGATTGAATTTGCACTCAATCCTCAATACGCTTCCTACGCTTTTCATCTAGTTCAGGAGCAAATTTTTTGTCACCTTGTATTATTGACACTGAGATGATTAGAAACAGAGGGAACCCAACGATAATCGCCCACACAGACAACGATAGATTGAACGCACTTTTCTCTTCAAATACCTCAGCTATTAGAATAATTAAGATCACCACAATTACCCGTATTATGGTTAACCAGCTTCTCACAAACATCCAGATTTCTCTGGCGTCATCTGTTCTATCAGGCACACCTACGCTACGTGTCGTGGATTGTGCCATGTTTGGCCCAACTTCATGAGAGAAATAAACCTAGTTAGGCAGTTCGGGTTCTGTCATCAATCTGTTCGCCAACACCAGCACTACCGCCGGTTTTCCTGATTTCTTTCCAGGCTTTGTTGACTCCAGCTCCATAAGCCCAGTGCGCAAGGAATACGAACAATGGTGCTAAGAAAACTGTACCTAGGTTTCTGTGGGGGCTGGTTCCAGTCGCTGCACCTAACCAAGATATGCCTATGTAAAGGCCAGCGAGGCCAAGTGGAATGTGGAATGCAACTCTTGAGATCGTCCAATCACCTGAGATTGTAAACCAGTAAGCGCCATCAGCACCTCCAGTTAAGCCTCCAAAGATTACTGATATTGCAGCTATGACAACAATCCATGGGAATAATCCGATTGCTGTATGAGACCACTCAGCGATTTCTGGCCATCTCTTGTTGGCTACCATTCTCGTATATCCATAATTTCTCATCTGCTTCATGTATGGTTTGAAAGGTCTGCGACGCTTGTGCGGCATAACATTCTCTGGGTCGATGAATAATTTGTGCCCTGCACGCTGAATCTTTGCATCCAGCACTACGTCTTCTGCACCTATACATCCCTTCTCAAAGAATCCAACCTCACGCAAATTTGCCATTCTGTGAGCGCAATTTACACCGGGATTGTGTGTGATTGGGACCAATTTTCCCTTGGGCTGTGCTCCGTATCGAGTTCCCGCCGTCATGTATTTTGTACAAAAAGCGACGTCAGCACATTTGGCTCCGAATGTATCGTTATCTGGAGCGAAGTTTGGGCCTCCCACTGCACCAACATTTGGGTCTTCAAACCATCTAACCAGCTTTTCAGCCCAATCTAGTGGAGGTATAGTGTCATCATCGGTGAATAAGACAATATCGTGGTCCATCTGCTCAAGTGCGAAATTGCAAGCATCAGCTCTGTTCCTTGAGGGGTCATCAATCCACGTAGCGCCATATTTCTTGCACACTTCCTTTGTGTGGTCTTTTGATTTTGAGTCAGAAATGACAATTTCCAGGTCTGGATAGGTTTGTTTTGATAGTCTTTCAAGGACTACTTCAAGTTCATCTGCATTATTTATTGTCGGTATTAAAACAGCGACTTTGCATGGCTTTCCGTCTTCGTTGAGAAGTGGTTTAACTTCTGCCATACCAATTCCAAGAGATACCCATTCATGAAACCATCTCTTACAATTTCGAACAGTCGATTTTACTTTACAGGCGCGCGTTTTGTAGCATTATCAATTAGAAGGTTCATAAGCCTCCCAATTTGCAGGGTAAATGTAGGGATGCGCTTATGTTGAACATTACAGCCCGTCAAGAACTTATGCGAACGATTGTTGAAACTCTTGGAGTCGTTGTCGAGGAGGCAAGATTAGACTTCGGAGAAGATGGACTATCGGTAAGAGTTGTTGACCCGTCACACGTGGCGATGATCAGAATGGATGTGGATAGTGCTGCATTTGACACCTGGGATGTAGACGACACAAAACTTGGTCTTGAGATGAGGAAACTGAAAGAGATTCTAACACAGGGACAAGGAACAGATGCAGTCTACATGTCACACGATGATGCGACAGGGCAAGTCAGCGTCAAAATTGGAAGAATTGATCTTACCATGAGACCTCTGGATAATACAACACTGAATCCACCGAACGTTCCAGAATTAGACTTGCCTTGTGGAGTCACAATCTCTGGGGCAGAACTTGCGCAAGCCATTCGTGCATCAAAATTAGTTAGTGATCTGGTAAACATGTCACTGACAGAGTCACAATTTTCGGTAAATGTCAAGGGACCAAACAGTGAAGTAAATGCCGATTTCTCCAAGGATGAACTATTGGCAATAGATTGCTCAGAACCTGCAAGGTCTCAATACTCATTGACCTACCTAATCCCTCTGGCTAAAATATTCCAAGGTATTGAAAACGTGAATCTAAGGTTTGGAGAGAACTTCCCTCTAAAAATCACATTTGACTTTGCAGACGGCGCAGGTCACGTTGAGTATTTCCTAGCACCACGTGTTGAAGGGGATATCTGAGTTAGTTTCTGACAAAATAAAGGCAGTGCTTGTCCTCTAAGCCGTGTAGGCTGATTTGCTCAGTAACAGTAAAACCCTCACTTTCTAACTGTTCTCTTACTGCTGTGAATACTTCTTTATCGCTGTCTTTTGAAAATCTCTCAGAGGCAGCTTTTAGCGATAGTAGCGCTTTTCCTTCGGGCTTCAGGAATTTCTTTACCATGTTTACAAAAATTTCACACTGGTCAGCTTGGCTAACATCTTGTAAAATCCAATCTACTTTGTTGGGCACCATCAAGCCCCATTTGTCTGATTTTCTGGCATCTCCCAATACTGGAACTAAGCCAGGTCTACTCTGTGACATGTGAATAAGATCTCTCAAGCATCTTGTTGAGATATCTATGGCAATTATTCTTCCTTGTTTGACGTTATTCTGTCCACAAACTTGGTCATAGATATGGGAAATTGACGTTCCATGTCCTGCGCCTAGATACAGGCAGGTATCACCTTCATCTGGTAATAGTTCATACTGACTATTTCTAGCTCTGGCTATCGCTGCACCTAACTTAGACCTTGTTGGGTCCCATCGTCTGTATTCTTCTCCACGAAATTTTCTAAGAGTCTCGCCATATACTGACTGCTTTGGAACAGCATTTAGACTCCAAATCGCTTTACCGTCTATCATTACTGCCCAAGATAGACGCCTTTTCTTTCCCAGATAATCACCTCATTGGAGGTTTAGGATTCTCACTACGAATTATTGCAACCTTTTTTGCAACCTCATCAACCTCTTTGCTACCCCATGCTGTGCCGCCATATGCATCACATCTTGCAGCAATGGTAGCTTTCGCTGCAACCATTCTCGCAATCTTGCCTCTTACCCAGCGAGGTGAGCGAGAAATCCATGGGTGCATGAATATGTGCCCGTGTTTAGGAGACGGTGCACCAGTTTTTAGATGGTTGAAGAAGGCTTTCTCTGCGCCTAGTATCTGCATTGTTCCAGCGGGTAATCGTGCTAATCTCATCAAACCATGGGCTTCGACTGACAGTCTGGCAGCAAGAATCGGTCCAAGGAGTGCAGATAGAGAGGGCATATGTGTTGAAGATAATTCTCTAATCACATTCTCCATTAATTCAATCCTGCTACCAAGGTCTCTAACACTCGTTGCCCAATCTTTTAGGCTAACCCACTCATTTTGTGAGGGTCCGGTAGAAGGGAGTGAAACGTTGAGTTCCTCCGCTAGGGTTGTAAGATTCTCAGAAGCTGTTACTTTGACTGCCAAACCAGCTCTGTCTCTCTCAAATCTAGCCTCTGGTAGGAATAGACCGACCCATTCAACCAGTCTACTTTCCATAGTTAGTAATGAGGCCCGCAACTCATCAGATGCATGAATTAGATGTTCCAATCTCCTGTCAGGGTCTCCAGCAGCAGCTTCTACCCCTCTTTTTGACAATAGAATTGCAGCTTTGTCTAGGTATTCTATCGCTTCATGATTTGGTAATGGCCAATCAGCTTGTGGTAAATCAGCAGATCCATGTATTCTGAGTTTGGAATCGGGGAATCTCTCCAACAGCCTCTCTGCTTCAGGAGTTGTTGCATTGTTTGAGATAATATCAATCCTAGAACACAAAGCATCTAGATCTTTCCAGCCATCCCAAATTTCTATGTCTAATATGTTGCCGTCAGAGTCAGCAACTGCCGCCGCTCTCCAATCATACCATAGCCACATATGACAGTCCAGAAGTATCCACTTGATGAAACAATTGTAAGGGGATTATTACAAAACGCTATATAAACCAACGTAGACCTGTTCGTATGTTCTGCCCAGCATGTGGTACGATGGCATTCCCTAGTCCATCTGGTATCATAGATTGTCCTGACTACAAATGTGGCTACAAAGGTCCTGTTGGAAAAATGAAAGTACAAGGAAAAGAAATTGATCTTTCAACAGTGCAGTCTTCTAGTAAGGCAGAAACTCGAGAGTATGAGGTCATAAAAGATTCAGACGAAATGAAGGGTGTCCTGACCAAAGGAGACTACATGTGCCCTAAATGTGATTGCATTGAAGTCTTCTCTTACCTTGAACAGACTCGCTCATCAGACGAACCTGAAACTAGAATGCTCACATGCAAGGAATGTGGAAACGGTTGGAGAGAGTATTGAGTGGTTTAAAATGAAAATTCGAGCAATCGTAATTACTCTGATATTTTTGCTACCAGGATGCCTTTCCTCAGATGATGACGGACCGGTATTCAATGGCAAAGACTTGGAAAAAATGGAAGTTCACAAGTTTACGCTCGAAGATCAAAATCAATCCTCTTATTCTCTAACCGATGACGAAGGAAAAGTAGTTGTTCTAGCTTTTGTTTACACACGGTGTGATGACGTATGCCTCTTAATTGCAAATAATCTCAAAAATGTAAAGTCTTACCTAACAACTGAAGAACTGTCAAAAGTATCATTTGTATCTGTGACAATTGATTGGCGACATGACTCTCCTGACGTTCTAAAGAACTGGTCTGAGAATAAAGGACTAGATTGGCCTCATCTCACAGGATGGGGTGACCAGATAAGTGAGACATACGAGGAATACGACATAGTTCCTTATGATGATGAGACATACCAAGAAATCCACTTGCAACCTGTATACATCTTAGATACGAATCTCAAGGGCAGAGTTGTTTGGAGTGAATACGACTGGCCTGTCGACTTGTTCCTTGAAGACTTGCGAACCGTCATTGACTTGAGGTGACAGTTCTTGGAAGCCAACGTAATCGTTTGTAGTGGCTGTTGCTGTGGAAACCTGAGTAAGGGATACGACGAAGTTCCAGTTGATTTCTTGAAAGATGAGTGGAAGAGCAAGTCACCAGCTAACGTAAGTCTCACCATTTCAGGATGCATAGGAGTCTGCAGTATGCGCAATGTTGTCGTTATTGAAACAAAATCAGGACTAGTTTGGTTAGGTGGCTTGTCAGGTATAGAACATTACAGTGCAATTGTTGATTGGGCTTGCAAATATTCAGATGATAATACCGAGACTATCTTGCCTGAAAAACTGAGGCCGCTAGTATTCAACAGAATACAGTCAGTTAGTGTGAGAGAACCCTGGCTTCACTACCCCAATCAATTTTCGGAGGGAGTGGTTAATTGAGGCTACAAGTAATTTTGATGCTCTTAGTTTTGCTTAGCCCTGGATGTATAGATCCATGGGGCGGTGAAGATGATGAGAAAAGTATCAAATTCAATGGTAGAGATTTGGAAGGCAGTGATGTTTACAAATTCACTTTGGAAGATGCTCAAGGACCTCTATGGAACTTAACGGACCAGGAGGGCAAAGTAGTAATTCTTGTCTTCATGTTCACCAGATGCTATGAAACCTGTCCTGTTACTAGTCAGAACATAAAAGTGGTAGAGGATACTTTGACACAAGAAGAACTCAACAAGACCAGCATTGTATCTGTAACAGTAGATTGGAGACATGATTCGCCTTCTGAAATAAGAAACTGGACAGAGGAAAGAGGTTACTCTTGGCCGCATTTAACAGGTAGTAGAGATGCTCTGGAAACTGTTTACCAAGCTTATGGAGTATATCCCGTCGAGCAGGATGATGATTCTGACGAAGGTTACACAGTTGCCCATCCATCTCCAACTTACATACTCGATACCAATCTAAAGGCTAGGGTCGTATGGAGTGATTACGACTTCCCCATCGATTTATTCGTAGAGGACGTTAGGACTGTTATAGAGAATTTCTAGTTACTTTTGGCACGAGCGACACCAAAACGTCGAGCGATTGCTTTGAACTAATCTTTCAATAACTCCTCCGCAATCACATTCTCCTCCTTCCTTATCATAGACCTTGAACTGGTGTATGAAATATCCAAGTGCTCCATCAGCTCCTGCAAAATCTCGTAACGAAGAACCACCAACACGTATTGCTTCAGCGAGAATATTCTTAATCTCCTCAACCAATATCTTGCATTCCTTTTTCTTAACTTTGTCAGCTCTTCTTTTTGGCGAAATTTTGCTTCTGTAAAGCGCCTCGCAAGCATATATGTTTCCAACACCGACAACGACTTTTTGATCCAGAAGACAGATTTTAATTGGGCTCTTTCTGTTTTTCAATTTTGAATACAAATCCTCATGAGTCCAATCTCCTAATGGTTCAGGACCTAGGTGATCTAGTAGTTTGTGAGAAGTGCCATTGAAAATATCTAGAACACCAAATCTTCGTGGGTCGTTGTAAACCGACATGCTGCCGTCGTCCAGGTGGATTACGACATGGTCATGCTTGCTATCGGATTCACTAGCATCAAGAGTCCATTTCCCACTCATACCTAGGTGTGATAACAAAATATCGTCATTATCGAGATCTATGAGCAAGTATTTTGCTCGTCTTCTAACATTTTTGATAGTCCTTCCAAAGAGCCTTTGTTCTAGGTCTTCAGGGAATGGGAATCTCAAACCTTCCCTTCTCAACTCAATTCCATCAATACGTTTCCCTATCCATGAACCAGCCAGGCCAGTGCGGACCGTCTCCACTTCTGGAAGTTCTGGCATGGAGGATGGTTTAACTCCAGTTCAATAGTATTGGTGATTCACTGGTAAATTAATCGGAACCCTGTCCACAACGCCAAGAGAATCATTAACAATCCAGTTATCTTGTTTAACATGTTTTGATTATCCCTTATTTTGCTGAGTATTATGGAATTCGAGAGTGATAAGGCCACTAGAGCATACCAAATTGTATCTATTGTCATACCCATTATTGCAATAGTCCACTTAGTATTGCTCGATAGGTCGGGGTCTAGCACGCTCGAGAGAACTGCTAGCATGAACACAGCAATTTTTGGATTTAAAAATGCAATGAAAAAACCTTCTACAAAGCCCTCTCTAGTTCCAGAGGAATACTCCACCTCCTCTTGCGAATTCCGCATCATTTCGACACCCAGATAGAGCAAAAACAAGCCGCCTAGGACTTGTAATGCAGTGAATATTTTAGGATTGTTTTCCATTATTATGACTAAACCAAAAACCACTGTAACAGCATAAAACCCGAACCCGATGCCGTGACCAATCGCGCAAGCTAATCCTCTTGATCTGCCGCCTATCATAGTGTTACGCAATACAACCGCTAATGATGGGCCAGGCGATGTAGCTCCTAGGATGAACATCACAGCAGCAGCGGAGATTGCAGTTATGTCCACAAGCTCCCCTAGAGGTAGTAGTGATTGTCTTTTCCATTATTCAAGAATAATACTTCAATGACTTCGAACCTAAACTTTCAGCACTTCTCCTGGATGCCTTGTCGAACTGTTCCTGAACATCTACATTATCTAGAACAGTTACAAATGCTTTCACCAGTGATTCAGACGCACTAAACTTCTCCTTGACCTCGTCCCTCGCCATGAATATACATTGACATAATACCTCTATTTACCTTTGTATGATTGCGTCAAATGTCGTTAAGCGTGGTTGATTACAGAATCAGAATGGTATATTCCGGAAGGCTGATTTTTTTCTTCCGTTATCGGTAATTTTCTTTTCACAACCCGGAAAGAAATGGGTGAATTCACAGTTTGATAGATACCTGCCATCGCTAAACGCCTTCGAGCTTTTTGTTTGGCGGCAACCACCTTTTTTGCCCGTTTTCTCAACTCCCCTAATCCAAAATGTTCAGCAACGCTGGACTCTCTGAGTTTGGTGTTGAGCCACCAATATTCGCTCTTGAGAGTTTTTTGCCACGTTATATCTCCGCTAGACAAATCAAAAGCAGTCAAACATGGCTTTGTTTGGTTAAACGCACAAGAATCCATTGCAATCCATGCAGGCCTACCATCCTGTAACGAATGCTTCGAGTTTGCTATTAGTCCGCCTTTCCCAAATTTTCTGGTAGGAGTGTGTCCAAAAAGGATGGTTCTGTGTTCATCAATTGGCTCGTCGTGTCGATAAAATGCTCTTCTTATCCAGAGTAGAGTCTTTTCATCCTGATCTTCTATGTTGATCCTTGGGTGGTATCCTGCATGCACTAAGCGCCACTTGTCTAGAACAATATGACTAGGCAAATCGGAAAACCAAGCACAGTCCTCAGCGAATGACAATTTCGCAACGTGCAAATCTCCTTTCGCTGCAACGATGTATGAACCCCAAGTCGAAGCACCACCCTTAGCCATCCAAGTTGGGTTAAGTTCAATCGTATTTCCTTGGAGGGATTGCGCTGCCATCTGCTCGTGATTACCCTTAATTGCCACAATCTGTGGATGATTTCTGACATATTCCACAACGCCTGCTGAATCAGGGCCTTTGTCGATTAAGTCACCTAATATTACTACCCTATCTTCCTTTTCCAGATGTAGTCGGTGTATGAGTGCCCTAAGAGTTGCCACATGGCCATGAATATCTCCTATTACCCATACCCGGTGATTGCTGTCAAGTCGCATTTGAAGGTCTAATTCCAGTTTCATGTCCCTAAACGCAGGGACACGACGAATGTCGTGTATCACTGACATTTTTCACACCTAGGAGAATCCTCTCCTCACTCACACGGTGCATGTGAGGGTATATTGTCTTCGGTTGAAATTTGATGTAGAATGGTCGTTTTTGCTACCTTTTAGAATAACACCGAGGTAAGTAAACGGTGAATCCATAAGCGAGCGTCAGCCGCCTTGGTGCATGTCCCGTGAGTTGATTCGTGTAGAAGGGGTCGACAGAGCCTTTGGACCAGTCACGGTATTACAGGATATTAACATCATAGTCAATGAAGGAGATCGTGTGGGTATAGTTGGCCATAATGGTGCTGGAAAGACTACGCTTCTCAATACTATCTCGGAACAAAAACAAGACGTTGGTGAGATAGAGTATGCTTCTGGTATTCGCATCGCTTACCTTACTCAGATAAGGGATATTGACGAAGATTCTACAATCGAGCAAGAACTATCTAGAAAGGGTCGACAATTTCAGGAATTAGAAGAAGAAATTGCATCTATTGAGGCACAGATGGTGGATCCAGCATTCTATGAGGGAGATTGGCAACCGGTAATGGATAGATACTCGGAATTACAGTCAATGTTAGGGGCTTCTGGTGGAGGCAACGTAGCAAACATAGCCAAGGCAATACTCGAGAGGTTGGGATTAGATCAACATCCAATGGATATGAAAGTGAGTTCACTATCGGGCGGAGAGAGAGCAAAATTAGCCTTAGCAAGGCAACTTGTGGGTCTTGCTGGTGTTGATGTAATATTCCTGGATGAACCGACAAACCACTTGGATATTCAAACAACTGAATGGCTTGAAGAATTTATCAATGAATTCATTGGAGCTCAGCTAATTGTTTCTCACGACAGGTATTTCCTCGACCAAGTCTGCACTAGAATCGTTGAAATTGATAATTTGCGAAATTGGAACTACAAGGGTAATTACTCGCAATTTTTGAAGCAAAAAGAAAATTTCTTGGCTGCCCTTGATGATAAAATAAAGAATGTAGAGAAGAAGATTTCACATACTCAGTCAGCGCTTAGATCTATGAAATCAGCGAATAAATACGATAAGTCAATTTCTGCCAAACACAAGATGATTGAGAGAATGCAACAGGAATTAAAAGCACTGAAGGCTAGAAAACCAAAGCAACGTAAAGGTTTGAGATTTAACCTAGAGGCGGCCGATAAGTCAAGCAACGACATTATTGAGTTCCTCGGGGCATCGAAAAGATTTGATGGATTGAAAAGACCGATATTAGATTCTCAGGATATGGAGATATCAAAGGGTGATAGAATCGGAATTGTAGGTGGTAATGGTCAAGGAAAGACGACTCTGCTAAAGTTGATTACAGGGGATGAGGAGTTGGACTCAGGGTCAAGAAATTTAGCGCCCGGAGCGATTATAGGATATTATCACCAAGACCACAGAACTCTCGATTTCAAATTGGATCCAGTAAAACAAGTCGAGGTTCTACGCCCTGATATGCAATATGGAGACATTCGTGCCGCACTAGGGAGGTTCCAATTTACCAAAGATCAGGTCGCTACGCCCTTGGGTAAACTTTCAGGAGGCGAGAGAGCAAGAATAGCTCTGCTAAAGTTACTCTTGGAAGAGAACAACCTATTGCTATTGGATGAGCCTACAAACCATCTAGACATGGATGCAAAAGAGACTCTGGAAGATGCGTTAATCGAATATGATGGAGCAATTGTTACCGTTAGTCACGACAGGTGGTTCTTGGACCAAGTTGTAAACCAAATATGGGAGTTACAAGATGGTGTTGTGACAAAGTATTACGGTAATTACACTGATTATATCAGGAAGAAGAAGGGTCTTCCTCCATTGGTGGATGGAGAAGAACCGGTCCTGTGATTAACGCTCTAGAAAGATAGGGTGGTATATCGTCAGCAACGATTCCCGGCCCTATTTCCTTTCCTGCAAAATCTCCTGCAACTCTCATCAAGTGAACCGCCAGTCTCGATGCTGCCCACGGAGAGAGACCGAGGCCCAATAGGCCTCCAATACAGCCTGCAAGTAAGTCACCAGTCCCTCCCATAGCCATGCGCGGATTACCACCTTTACCTATTCCTCCGCGCCCCGCAGAACCAATGATTAAATCCTCAGGGCCAGTTCTGATCACGACTCTTTTCTCTCCGGAATTTTCGATTAATTTAGGGACTGCGCTTATGTCTCCTACCCAATTCTCTAATTCTTTTTGATGTGGAGTTACAACTCCAATCAATTCAGGTGGCCAGCCATTCAGTGCTTTTATCGCATCAGCATCAATCACCTTTGGGATATTTGGTGTTGATTGAATTAGCATTTTTACAGCTTCAATTGTGGCAATATCATCTCCTATTCCTGGGCCGATTACTATTGATTGGACACCTCTGCCAGCGAAGCATCTCTTTACCAAACTGGTGACGTCAGTAACGATGTCTTCATCATCAATTTTTTCATAGATTAATCCACTTGGCCATTTGGCTTTCTGTGCAGCATTGATAGGCATTGCAACATGAACCAGATCAACACCCATTCTTGCAGCAGCCATGCCTGCGAGCAGGGGTGCTCCGTGGTAGGGGCCTCCTCCAACAATCATGACTCGTCCTCGGTCTCCTTTGACCTGATTAGTAGTTGGATGCGGGTATCTCAGCAAATCACCCGGTCCGGGGTCCAAAGCTTCGTCAGGCCACCCAACAGGGGCAATAAATAGGTCTCCAACTTCTGGTAGCAACCTTCCCTCTGAATCTATCATGTTCGATTTTGGAGCCTCGAAGGTAACCGTTCTGAATGCGTTAAAAGAAACGCCAGAACCACAGCCTGTTGGCATGTCGCAGGCCAATACTTTGGGTCTACCCGGTATTGATTCCATGAGGCGAAGAATGTCTCCTCTTGGCTTTCCATAAGACCCAGCACCTAACAAGCAGTCAACGATTGTTGAGGGTGTTTCTGTTGGCAAATTATCGATAGTGTAAACCTCACCTTCGTAATCGTCCCTTGCCCTTTGTGCAACCGCTGTTTTTTGAGTTTGATGCGTTGAAATAACGTAGCATTTCGCTAGCATTCCAGCGAGGCGAAATCCATCTCCTCCGTTGTTCCCCGGTCCACACAGAATCCATATTGGCTTTGGAGCACCATCCAAAGCATTTGCGAGATGTTCAGCAGCGGTCATCATTAGTTCATCCATGTCTGCCCCTAATGCTTCCGCATTAGCATCTAGGATCGCCGACTCATGAGGAGCCATAACCCACCGTGGCCGCATAACGATAACCCAGTCTTCTAGGCCTTTCATACAAACGGTATCATGATGAAGCAAAGTATGCTCCGTAGGAGCATGGCCGAGGAGGACCCGGTGTTTGAAACAACTACTGGGCCAGTGCGTGTAATAACCGCTGCGAGCCTATTTGATGGCCATGATGCAGCAATAAATGTCATGAGAAGATTGATACAATCCAGTGGTGCTGAAGTAATTCACTTGGGCCACGATAGGTCTGCAAAAGATGTAGTCGATTGTGCGGTTCAAGAAGATGCACATGCTGTTGCGCTAACCTCCTACCAAGGAGGGCACATGGAGTATTTCACCTACATACGACAGTTGCTAGACGACGCAGGTTGTTCTCACGTCCGGATATTTGGAGGTGGTGGAGGCACTATCACTCCCCCAGAGATTAGAGACTTACACAAGAGCGGTATATCGAGGATATATTCTCCTGATGATGGCAGAAAGATGGGTCTGATGGGAATGATTCATGATTTGATGGGAACAGCAAGTGAAGTAGATTTAATCTCAAGCGAGAGACTCTCAAGCCTCACTTCTCCAATAACACCGGAAAATATGGCAGAAGTTGGACTTCTACTTACTCTTTCAGAATCGGCTAGTGCTGAAGATTTTAGTGCGATTATAGAGAAGGTCCGCTCAAGTGAAAAAGAAGTTCCAGTAATCGGTTTTACAGGAACGGGAGGGGCTGGTAAAAGCAGTCTGCTCGATGAATTAATGTTGAGAATACTTAGAGATAATCCGGACAAAAAGATCTGTTTGCTCTGTGTAGATCCAACCCGTAAAAGGACAGGTGGAGCTCTACTTGGAGACAGAATTAGAATGAATTCACTATCTAATAACAACCTATACATGCGGTCTTTAGCAAGTCGTGGGAGCGGTTCTGAGATAAGCGCAAATTTGGATAGAGCAATTGAAGCTGCTAAAGCGGTAGGCTTTGATTTGATATTTTGTGAAACCAGTGGTATAGGTCAGGGCAGCGATGCGATAACAACCGTTTCCGATCACTCACTTTACGTGATGACTGCGGAGTTTGGTGCACACACGCAACTCGAAAAGATAGAGATGCTAGATGTTGCAGATATCGTAGTTCTAAACAAATATGAGAAAAGAGGTAGTGAGGATGCTCTGCGTGCAATCCGCAAGCAAGTTAGACGCAATAGGAACATGTTTGATATCGATGATTCACAATTGCCAGTCGTAGCAACAATTGCCAGCCAGTTCGCTGACCCTGGCGTTGATGTGTTGTGGGAGAAACTTGCTTTGATGGTTGGATTTGAAGCTAGTAAGCCGATGGGCGTTATCGGTGAGCGAAAAGGAGTGATTCCTCCCGAAAGGGTGCACTATCTCTCAGAGATTGCTTCTGTTGTTCGTGAATATCATGAGCAGAACATAGCCGTATCCCAAAAGCTGCGACTAATGCAGCACTTAGAGACTGCAAGCAAAGAAGTGCCTTCAATCAAAGGAGAGATAGATGAACATCTTGCACAATTGCGTGAAGAAGTCGTTGAGGCCAAACAAGCCGTTGAACAATTTAGGTCATTAGCGGAAGAATATGCTAGTGGAGAATACACGTACCACGTAAGAGGAAAGCCGTTCAAGGTTTCAACAGTCACAGAATCTCTCTCTCACCAGATGATACCACGAGTAGCTTTACCAAAGTATAGCGACGATGGTGATATGTTCAGTTGGTTGACAAGAGAAAATGCACCGGGCCATTTCCCGTTCACTTCAGGAGTATTCCCGTTCAAGCGAACAGATGAATTGAGTGCGAGAATGTTCGCAGGCGAAGGGGAAGGAGAGCGAACTAATCGTAGATTCCATCTACTATCTCAAGGCCAAGATTACGTTCGACTATCCACTGCTTTCGATAGCGTAACATTGTACGGCCGTGATCCAGACCGCAGGCCTGATATCTGGGGTAAGGTAGGTAATTCAGGCGTTTCAATAGCCAGTATTGATGATGCTAAGCGTTTGTATTCCGGGTTTGATTTGTGCGATGCTAACACATCAGTATCAATGACCATTAACGGACCAGCCCCGATTATTCTAGCATTCTACCTCAATGCAGCAATCGATCAGCAAGTTGAGAAGCACCTAGCCTTGAAAGCCAATGCGAGTGGTTATCGTGGTGATTTGCCAGAGGGTCATGATGGATTCGGCCTAGCTACGGTTGGTAAGCGTGGAGACGAGATGGTTGACGCTGCTACATATGCTGAAATCAAAGCCAAGACACTTCAGACAGTTCGTGGAACAGTTCAAGCAGATATCCTAAAGGAAGACCAAGCACAAAACACCTGCATCTTCTCTACACCATTTGCGCTAAAGATGATGGGAGACGTTCAGCAATACTACATCGACAACGGAGTGCGAAATCACTACTCCGTTTCGATATCTGGCTATCACATAGCCGAAGCAGGTGCGAATCCAATTACTCAATTGGCTCTCACCTTAGCAAACGGATTTACCTACGTTGAGTATTATCGCAGCAGGGGTATGGATGTGGCACAGTTTGCACCTAACCTGTCATTCTTCTTCTCAAATGGATTAGATCCAGAATATACCGTAATTGGAAGGGTCGCTCGCAGAATATGGGCGGTAGCAATGCGTGACCTGTATGGTGCAGACGAGCGCAGTCAGAAATTGAAGTATCACATCCAAACAAGCGGTCGCAGTTTGCACGCACAAGAAATTGATTTCAACGATATACGCACAACTTTGCAGGCATTATTGGCTATTCAAGACAATGCAAACTCACTGCATACTAATGCATACGATGAAGCTATTACCACCCCAACCGAAGAATCGGTTCGCAGAGCACTAGCAATCCAGTTGATTGTGAACAAGGAAAGCGGCTGGACTAAGACTGAGAATCCAATGCAAGGCTCATTCATAGTTGAGGAATTGACCGATTTAGTCGAAGAAGCGGTTCTACAAGAATTCGAAGCCCTATCCCGTAGAGGTGGGGTATTGGGCGCAATGGAGACGATGTATCAGCGTGGTAAAATCCAAGACGAAAGCATGTATTATGAGCATCTAAAGCATGATGGAACCCTACCCATAATTGGAGTGAACACATTCCTTAATCCAAATGCTCAGGACTTCGACGAGAATGCAGCGGACGAGTTCGATATGGAATTAGCAAGGGCAACACCAGAAGAAAAGCAAGCCTGTCTTGAGCGAACACAAGCAATCGAGCGCAATGAGGATGCACTAGGTAGATTGCAACAGGTTGCGAGAGAAGGCGGCAACGTGTTTGAGGAATTGATGGAAACGACAAAAGTTGCCTCCCTAGGCCAGATAACAGATGCTTTATTTGCAGTCGGTGGCCAATATCGTCGCAACATGTGATTGATTTACATCGTATCAATAATTGCTCAATTGTTATTTATCACAACTTTGCAGTCTACTCACATGGATGCAACAACTGCTTTACTCCAGTTGTTGATGTTGATTGGAATTGCTTTGATAACTCCTGGACCAAATGCATTGACTGCATTTGCTCACAGTGGACTGTTTGGAAGAAAGAGTAACATCTCTTTAATCACAGGTATGGCGATTGGATTAATTGTAATAGAACTCACAGTCGGCCTTGCAATTGACTCATTGAGTGAGAATGAGACCGCATTGGTTACTTTGCACTGGATAGGTATGCTATTTCTCTTAGCCATGGCAGTGGCTCTATTCAGGTTCGACATTACATCTCTGAATGTTTCAAAATCATCAGGCAAACTTGGGTTAAAAACCGGTATTGCAATGCAATTCGTAAATGGGAAAGAGTGGGCATTTGTAATTATAATCATGAGCCAATACATTGAACCTCTTGGTGGAGGATTGGTTGGTATAATGTCGATTATTGCCGTTACGTTGAGCATATGTGTTGCTGCAATGATAGCGTGGACATTTTTCGGTGCACGTTTAAATGTGTTATTCAGTGATGAGGTAAACGGCCCAAGAATCTTCAAGATTTGTGGAGTATTGCTTTCGCTATTGTGGGTTGGTTTCCTGATTAGAGGCCCGGGCGTCTAGATCATTTTCTGGCAAGTTTCTTCGCTTGCTTGACCCATTCGTCACGCTTCACTCTTCCTGGGAAGAATTCGATTGCAACGTTGACTTCTTCTTCAATGTCTGAAGTCATCTTAGCAATTTGTTCGAATTTGAATATGCCAAGAGCGTTCAATTTTTCTTCTATGAACGGCCCAATGCCTTTCATTTCTTGTAGATTATCTTTGTCAGATGCAGAAGCAATTCCGATAGTTGCGAAATCGATCTTTTCAGCCTTCTTTGCAACTCGCTCTAAGTCTTCAGCCTTCTTGAGTGCCTTTTCGTCAATCTTGACATCTTCGCCTAGTAGAATCTTTGCTTGAGCCACCCATTGATCACGCTTTACGCGACCAGGGAAGAATTCGATTGCCTCGTTAACTTGTTTCTCAAGTTTAGCATTCATGTTTGCAATTTGTCTATAAGTTGTAATTCCTAGAGCATTCAACTTCTCTTCGATAAACGGACCTACTCCCTTGATGACCTGCAAGTCGTCCTTTACGACGACTATTGAGGCAGCACCATAAACGCGCTTTACACCACTTACACCAGTCAGTGTGTTTCCATCCTTACCTGTCCAAGAGATTACTGAACTTCCGTCTTCATCAGTGAGTTGTGCAGATCCACTGTCAGCGAATTCTGATGCATTAGCAACTTCGAGTCTCTTTGCACCCTTCTTGACTTCATTCTTCAGCTTGGAAGACGATGCTTTTCCAATTATCTTGAAGTCAATAGACTTCGCACGTTCTTTGACACGCTGAAGTTCTTCTTGCTTCTTAGCCGCCTTAGCAGATGCTGGTTTCTTTGCCTTCTTCTTGGCTCCAGCTTCAGCCTTCTTTTTTGCCTCGGCTTCTTCTGCTTCCTTAGCAGCCTTTTCCTCTTCCTCTTTCGCAAGTAGAGCAGCGGCAGCAGCATCTTCCTCAGCCTTCTTCTTGGCTTCAAATTCAGCCTTCTTTTTTGCCTCGGTTTTTTCTGCTTTCTTAGCAGCCTTTTCCTCTTCTTCCGCAAGTAGAGCAGCGGCAGCAGCTTCTTCCTCAGCCTTCTTTTTGGCTTCTTCTTCGACTTTCTTCGTAGCCTTTTCATCGGCTTTTCTCTGCTTTTCTATTTCCTTGAGTTTCTTCTTATCAGGGTTGATATTAACAGTCCATGACAGGTATACGCTAGCACGTCCTAGTTTCAATAGACCAGTGAATTCTCCTCCTTCATAGGTAGGCTCTCCAATTTCATCATCGAATAATAGGTTGATGGTGATTTCTCCATCTTCATCAACCTTGATAATTCGTCTTCCGTTCTCATCGAAATTAGATTCAAACATTGTGAACCTATCACCGTTAATCTCTTGATTGAAATCCATCATGTCAACTTCATCAATCGTCATATTGGTTATTGTGATCACTTCACTGCTGCTAACGGATTCGCCAGGTTTTAGTCCCTCAACCGGAGCTAGAACAAACGGATCTTCTTGTGTCCCGACCCCACTAACGAATTCAGGTTCTGAAGTCGTGTTTTCAGGCTCCGGGCCAACTAGCATTACTCCCAATAATCGGTCGCGTCCCATAAGTAAAGGCATCAGCAACAATAGAAGTAGAATTAGCAAACAAGGAGCACACCAGATGTAACTGAATGAACCATCATCACTATCTTTTGAGGATGTTGACTCCTTACAATTACCATCTGCATCTAGCACTGGAACGGATTCTGCGTCTAGTGGGTCAGTATCACATTCTGATTCTTGTTCGTCATCAACACCGTCGTTGTCATCATCCAAGTCCTCGACCAATGGTGGGTCCGAGGTAGAAACTCCAGTTAGGGTATCAGGCATTCCGTCTCCATCAGTATCCTTACTAGCATATGGGTCAAGTGGGAATGCGTCAGCACCTGCTTCACAAACCCCACTTGCTGGTGCGATTGGTCCATCACAAATACCATCACCGTCGGTATCTGGATTTAGCGGATCGGTTCCAATAGTTGCTTCATCTGTATCGAGTAGTCCATCATTATCATCATCATCATCTTCGATTAGTGTGCCAATACTAGAATCGTAATCAGCTGGCAATTCGTTAGGCAAACCATCGCCATCAGAGTCCTCCAGAACTGTTAGTCCAAAGGTAGCCATAACAGATATAGCGACAGAATCACTTCTTCCGAAGTCAGAAACGTTAGCCCACAATGTGTAAGTTGTATTATCGCTTACCACCGTAGCAGTGCCACTAATCGCACCATTTGATGAGTCTAGAATCAATCCAGCAGGTAAAGTAGGAGAAATCTCCCAGACAGCACCCGATACTTGGTTAGGCGGTTGGATTGGTGTATCAATCTCGATATTTTCTACCAAAACGATATTTTTACTGTCGTGTGTGCCGAACGGGTTAGAATCATGGCCATTGACACATATTGGCCAAACTGAGTTTGGCCCATCACATATACCGTCACCGTCAGTATCTGGATTCTTGGCATCAGTTCCGTAGTCTGTGGTTCCGTTGTAAACACCAGTTCCGGTTTCAACTAAGTCAAGAAGCCCGTCATCATCATCGTCGAGGTCCTCAACAAGTCCTGAGTTGCCATCGTGATTATCAGGCAAATCATCGGGCATCCCATCACTATCAGTGTCTTTTAGAATTGCTAATGTGAAACTAAATGTTACAGAGTCATTGGTAGAATTACCATAAACTGTGAATGTTGTTTCCTCTAATAGTTCAGTTGGGGTTCCATAGATAATACCAGTAACCGGATCTAATGACATACCATTGGGCAAATCTGGATGAACTTCGTATGTGGCATCTAGAGTAGTGTTCGCAGGGGTTAAGCTACCCACGCTGATAAACTCAAGCTTGTAGATCGTTCCTTCTGCCGGTTCACCAACAGGGGTTGGGTCTGGTCCTGCTTCACAAATTGGAGGAACAGCGTTTGGTCCGTCACAAATGCCGTCGTAGTCCGTGTCTGGGTTCAAAGAATCAGTTCCAGTGTCGGATTCGTCAACATATGTTCCAGTTCCAGTCTCGCTTATATCTTCAAGACCATCTCCATCATCATCCATGTCTTCAGAAAGTGCAGGAATTGATGTTGAGTTGCCTGTAATTGTATCGGGAAGTCCGTCCCCATCGGTGTCAGTATCTGCGGATGGGTCTAGTGGGAAGGCATCAGGCCCAGCGTCACATACACCGGTTACTGCAACTGAGCCGTCACACATTCCGTCGCCATCTGTATCAGGATTAGTTGAGTCTAATCCATCACCTTCTTCTAGGTCAGAAATACCGTCATTATCATCATCAAGATCCTCAACTAATCCAGGTGCAGTTGGATTAGATGGGTCATAATCGTCTGGTAACTCGTCAGGTAATCCATCACCATCACTATCCGCTAAGATTTCAATTGAGAAGTTCCAAGATAGAGAGGTTCCATCAGTAAGGTTGACCCACACTGTAAATGTCGTGTTCTCCAATGTTTGAGTTGGAGTTCCACTGATTACACCTGTGTTTGGATCCATTGTGAGAGATTGCGGAAGGTCCGGCATTATCTCGTATGTTCCACCGGGTAGTGACTTGTATGGGCCAATGGTAGTTCCCTCTTTATTGAATAATCCAATCCAGATTGGGGGACCACTATCTCCATTTGGAGCGGAGTCCGGTCCTGCAATACAAATTGGTGGTACTGCATTTGGTCCGTCACAGATTCCATCATCATCGGTATCTGGGTCTAGTGGGTTACTTCCAGTATTATTGCTATCAACGTAGATACTTGTATTAGTTTCCACAANATCTTCTAATCCGTCAGCGTCATCATCGGTGTCTGCAACTAGACCAGGTGTTGGTCCCTNGGCTGCATCATAATCGCTTGGCAACTCGTTTGGTAATCCGTCACCGTCTAAGTCTGCAAGACTTTGCAGGTTGAAGGTGAATGTCTCAGTTGCACCAGTGCCAGTTGAGCCACCGCTTCCAGAGCCGCTACTTGAACTGCCATGAGTTGCAGTAACGGTGTATGTGGTATTGGCAAGTACTCCATTAACTGAACCAGTGATTTTACCAGTATTAGGATCCATTACCAGGTCAGCTGGCAGAGCAGGAGATACAGTCCAGTTTGTTGTTCCGTTTTGGAACGGTCCTTGGAATCCAATCGGATCGATTGGCTGATTCTCAACTACTGTGTGTGGATTGTTTGTATCCACGCTGAAGTACATGTCAAAGGTGGTTGTTTCTCCACTTTGGTTAGCATATACGGTGTAGGTTTGGTTGACTGCATAGACGGTTGGTGTTCCGCTAATTACGCCGTTTGAGATGCTCATACCGGCTGGTAATTCAGGGTATGTATCCCAAGATACCGGTGGTGGTGTGTTGAGGGTGAGATTCGTCGGGTTATATGCCCACAATTCAGGGTCTGGATTGGCGTAAGAGAAATAGAGGGTGTTGCCCATTCCTGTGATCTCATTAGCCGTGGTGACGCTATTGGTCTCAAGTACCGTGCCTGAGGATGTTCCATCACTTCTCCATATTCCACCACCAGCGGCATCACTCGGGAAAAAGATACTATCGCCATAGACCATCGGAGCGCTTCCGGCGGTGCAGCACATGTTCGATACCAGAACAGTACCGGCTTCAGTTCCATCGCTCTTCCACAACCCCCATTCGTATGGATAGGAACCGTTAATGTAAGCCTTGAAAAAGACGGTGTCGCCAATTACTGCAGGGTCTGGTGTAACGGAAGTGCCGGTGTGGAACGGATAACTACCTCCTGTGGCTCCTGTGGGTGCAATGTCCTTGACCATAACCGTGCCATTGACAGTTCCGTCACTGATCCACAGTTCATCACCGGTGCTTCCATCATCGTTAGAGAAAAAGAGTTTATCTCCAGCAGGTGTAAGTCTGCAAGTCCACGTTGGGCATGCTATATTCTTGAGCATAACCGTTCCATTGGCAGTCCCATCGCTCTTGTACAATGCCATATCAACGGTTTGTCCCGTTGAGGACCCTTGGAAATAGAGCGTGTCGTCTGTGGCTACCAAATCAAACATCTGATACACCGGACTGGTGATGAATTCCGTGCCATTTGCAGTTCCGTCACTCTTGTACAATCCATATCCATTAACGCCATCATTCCCGGCGAAATAGACGATGTCGCCAATGGCGGTCATCCTCTCTTTGAATCCGTCGTTTGGGGACCCTGAAGAGTCATTTCCAGGCCAGAGGTCTTTGACCATGACTGTGCCGGCTTCAGTTCCATCGCTCTTCCATAATTCGAGTCCGTGGATTCCGTCATCAGCGGTGAAGTATAGTGTATCTCCAGCCGCCGTGAGATACCTTGCGCCACCGTTGTACATGTTGTTGCCAGGTTCGATCTCTTTGACCATGACCGTTCCAGCTTCAGTTCCATCACTCTTCCATAATTCATATCCTGAAGTTCCCCTGGCATTGAAAAAGAGAGTGTCTCCAACGGCTGTAAGATACTGAGGGTTACTACCTTGAGAGTAAGCGGCTTGTCCTGCGAAAATATCCTTGACCATCCAAGCAGTTCCATTACCGTTGTAGACGGTGGCGTCGCCAGCTTGTGAGGTGTAATTGAGCGTGATCGGCGTCATCGCTTCACCAAGTCCTAGTTCAGCACCCATTACTGGAGATGTGATTGTTCCAAATGGTACGATCGCTAACCAAACAGTTCCTTGATAGGTTGTTCCGCTAATGTTAGCTGTAACAGTGTAAGTTGTATTGCTTGTGACAACTGAAGGTGTACCGCTAATTGTGCACGTGCTGCTGTT